>WFMA01000100.1 GCA_009177195.1 Bacteroidales bacterium
GGAATGGATAAATGATATTAGTGTAAATTGGAGTGCCATAACCCTCAATCTCCCAATTGGAAGGAACCGGAATAGAATCCCATGACGACAAGTCAGCGCCTGTTCGATAAAATTCCGCAGGGCGCATTTCCGGCTTTGCTGAAAACCGAAATGCCCATTTACCGTCAAGGCTCATGTAATAGGGAGAAGTTTGATAGTCCCCGCCCAATGCCGACTCAACCGATGGAAACGGGAAAGCGGTAGCTCTCGGCATCTCACGCCCAACAGAAAACACTTCGGGATTCTCCCAATCATTATTTGCCGCGCAATACAGGTATCCCGACAAAAGAAAAATCGAAGCAATAAATCGAAATATATTATCCATGGCAATTAGGTTCAAGATTAAAAACACGTCAGCGTCCTTTACACATGGNGCTTAAACTTACTTTTCAGGNGATGCGAGATGGAGCAGTTCAAGGAAACACTTCACGGTGGCATGATTTCCGGTATATTTCCCCTCGTCCTCACTCAATTTGCACGTTTCACAATAAAACGGCCATGATTCAGTAATTTTCACCGCAAGCAGTTTTATCACAATATTCATTGGCTTGACCCCTGCGAAATCATTGGTGAAATGAGNCCCTATNNCGAACGANGGCAAGCATTTTCCTNCAGCATAACGCTNTATTTCANTCGCCTCGTCCACGTTAAGTCCATTACTGAACACAATCTGCTTGGTCGAAGGATCGATATTGAGCGAACGGTACTTGTCGACAATCATGTCAAGCTCCTTATAATTATCACCGCTGTCAACCCGCAATCCCTTAAACATATTGGCATAGTCTTCCGAAAAATTCAGGCTGAAAATGCGCCATCCGTAAGTGTCGTAAAGAAATGTGCCCAATGCTCCTCGATAAGTCTGCGCCCATGTTTTCATCGCAAGATAGTTTGCCATCTGCGGTCCATACATTCCCGCAATAGCGCAGATCAGTTCGTGAGCCATCGTTCCGATTGGAATAAGGTCATATTTCATCGCAAAATACACATTGCTCGTGCCGACAAAATTACCGGCTCCGCCCCTCTCCTCCTGACACTTTTTCATTGCCGAGACAACTGTGTCCTGTGCTTTGAACGAAGCCCTGCGCCGTGTGCCGAAATCACTGAACTGGCAGCCGGCATCAATGAGCCGCCGAGCCTTTTCCTGTGAACGGCGGTAGTAATCGTCATAATCCAACGAAGCCTCTTGCCCCGTCATTATATAATATAGCTCGGAAATGATAGCGAGCACCTTCACTTCAAGCAGAATAGTGTCACTCCATGCGCCTTCAAACTCCACGCTAAGATGTCCTTCACTNTCCTGCTCCACNCNCACCCACCTTCTNTCATAGCGGAATCCTTTCAGAAANNNGTAGAACCAAGTCGGGATATAGGTGCATCTGCGGCGCATGAACGCAATCTCCTCATCGGTTATCACCACATTTTCCAACAGGGCGATCTGCCGTTCCAATTCTTCAGCAAAGCCTTCGGGATAAACGGTATTNTCCCGGTCGGTNAATTTATACTTTACCTGTGTGCGCGGATAATTGTCAATGACCGCGCAGCACATGGTGAACTTATATAAATCATCATCAGTGAAATGGGTGATTATTTGTCGCATGGTATATTATATTTGGATATGATTCCGTCAAGGCGCCTACCCCCGTCAAGCGACGGGCTGTATCGCTTTAACACATTGAATTTTATATTCGGAAGCAAACGGATACCATCAAGCAGCGTTTCGGAAACGCAAACGTCTCCGGCAATACCGCAAATGTCAATTTCGCTAATCCCGTTATCGTTGACTATTGCGGCGATATCTTTTGCCGCAATCTGATTTTTGAAAATGGAATATTCCTCAATGTCAGCATTCTCCCCTTTATAAAGGAAATGGATGTCGGCACCCGGTTCATAAAGCGCGTCCATCACGGGCTGCGTCACGGCAGCTCCGATCGAGTCATGTACACAATGGAGCTCCCACCCCCCTCCGAAGCTGCGGAACGAGCAATGATTGAACGGATGGCGGTCAGCCGTCACGATTATATCGGAATATCTGCCGCCATTATCCCTCACATATTCTCCCAGCGCTTTCATGGCATCCTCAGCTCCGGGGACAGGCAGCGAGCCGGTGATGAAGTCGACTTGGGGGTCTACAATCATCAACAGCCGTTTCCGTTCAGTGCCATTATTCTTCATTTCTATTCCTGAAGCTTATTTAAGAAAATCCTGACGCATGGGCGAAAAAGTGTCAATCAGCATGCCGGCTTCGAGACAAACACATCCATGAGGAACATCGGGAGCTACATAATAGCCGTCCCCCTCCTCTATGATTCGGGTCTCATCACCTATGGTTAGCTCAAACTTGCCGCTCACAACATACGTAACCTGACTATGATAGTGGGTGTGTGTCGAGCCTACACTCCCCTTCTCAAATTTTACCTTCACCATCATCAGCTGACCGTCATATCCCATCATCTGACGACTCACACCGTCGCCGGCGGGTTCCCAGGCGATATCTTTCCCTCTCTGCCAAACTTCGCTTTTAGTCTTCATAATTTTTTCGGTTTCTATTCAAAAGCGAAGTTACAAAACAAAGTGCGGTTTGTCAAATTTATTATCNNCTCCATTNCCCNANANAAAACGGAANCANGATTGACTGNNAAAATCAATTAGTCTCTTTTGCCGGACGCATCGCAAACCCGTAAAGAATAATATTATTCACAAAATGCGCCTGCCCATTATTGTTGACCGAAAAATATTTTGCATTCGTAGGGCTTGCCGCTATTACTGTCCAGCACTCACCCGAAGCCTGAGTCATTGTTTCTCCACCGTCAGGTTTTCGATAACCGAGAGTTGGATATATGAATGAATCTCCATTCGGAAGCGGAATCGAAACTTCCCTTTTCACGGCATCAAAAGTGCCCAATACAGTGTTCAGAATCTGAAAAGCGTTACCCACAGGCACTTTAGCGCCTACAGGATTAGGATCATATATACTTTTCACATTTTCAGGCTGAGCTGAGCTACTTGATGGAATCTGATCGATAGTCCACAAATTAACATAGAANGATGACATGCCNCTTAANTNANCCTCTTTTCCTGAAATGAAAATCTGAGGGTTGGCAATCGTGGTTTTTATCATCTCNCGGAAATCAGTACCCACCGGCTGCTGCGGAATCGAAGANCCGTCCATTTCATTGTGGTCGGAATCATAGTATCGGTCCAATCCCGAAATAATCGGGTCCTTCCTGCCCCACTGATAATAGGTGTAGCAATCGCCCGTATATATGGTGGCGCCCGCCTGTTCTATCGCAACATCAACCGAAAGCGGAGTCATTCCTTCGGGAACATCGGTTTGAGTGAAGCGCACCGTTGCGGAAGCGGCATTGAACTCCGTATTATCTCCGCCAAAAATACGTCCTATATTCCTTGAATACATAGGATAGGTGGAATCGGGATTGGGCATCTCCTGCCAGCCATTGTCGGGCACATAATCCGTAATCCATATATGCCAGCTCCAAAGCACGTTTTTGTCTTTGTCCCTGACAGCCACCAGCGCGTTGCCCTGGCGGATTGACGATTGCGGCACGTCAAACTCCAGCGATTTCTTGTCGGCAGACAAGGCTATGTTACGCACAAGATTCAACCGATCCTCCCACATCAAAACAGCATCCTCGGGATCGCATCCTGCGTTATTGTAGATATATGGATCGGAAATCTCATTCCCAAGATGGTTGATGAAATGGAACAAGGCTTTACGCTTATTGGCTGTAGTTTGAGAAAGAGTCGAAATATAAGACCCCTCATTGGTCACTCCGCCCTCTATCGCATTTCCGTAGACAAGCGGAAGGCTATATTTCCCGGGAGCATTTATAATATAACAATTGGCGGTGTTTTCATTCGCCGGCGCACCGGTTGATGATGCCAAGTTATATCGTGTCTGCCCTGACGTAGTATTAATGTCGGNGGTATTCCTTATCAATCGTGTTTGCTCGCTCATCTCCAGGAAAACAGGTTCGAGCATCGTTGTAGTCAGCACGCAAAGCGAATCCCCTTTACCATTAGCCGCAATATCGACAATCCAGTCAGGCGCTGATGCAAGTTCATTGCCGTCGGCATCGATGAACGACGCTTTCCACGAAATCGGAGTCGAGGCGCCGCTGCCGTCATCATAACTACTCTTCACTGTATACGACACCTTGCTGCCCGTATATTTCGTAGAGAGCTTTTCTACATTATTTCCATCGGCATCGACTATCTGCAACAACAATTCCGATTCTGAAGGATTAGCAGAAAGCCTGTACGTAACGGTCGTACCCGCTTCCCATACTTGCCCGGAGAGAGACGCCTCAAATGTAGATAGCTTGCCATTCGATTCTATCGTCAATGCCACCTTAGAATCTTCGCCGAGAGTCTGCGGCAAGAGTATAAAAGTCTGCTCATCGGAAGTTAACGCTTCGTCAGCCGCTACATATTTAGAGCCCGAAGTCGCAGCCAATTCCTTGTCAATTTCCACTTCATAATCTTCCGTGCCCGACACATCGGTCCACGNCCCTGANGAAATATCCAATGTTCCCTGACTGTTAACGGAAAAAATCTCGATACTCTTTACCGTGCATGGAGCCATTTGCTGCCCTGTCACAAATTTCACCGCTGTCAGTGCATGATTAAACACAAGATTACATGGCGATGAAGATGCATCGACCGGAGTCGCCCACAACAAGTCTATCTGAGAAGCTACATCATCGGGAGTGACATAATCAATCGTCATGTTGCCCGCAGCGGCATCAGGCATGCGCGTGATTCCTTCAGCGGCAGCCTCTGTATAAAAAGGAGAATAAGCGTTAAAATGCAACGAACCGTCACCCGGCCAAAGATATTGATCGGCAGGTGTCCATGAAGTCTCTTTTCTCACTTCAACATTATCCATGTAAACCGCATTATCACCCGCCGCCTTATAAAAAGCATATACTCCCGCTGATGCAATAGAAGCGGCATCAACCAAAGCCCCGCGTGAGTTTAACTGCGACGTGCTTTCAACCGTTCTACGGCTCACTTTCGGAACCAAATATAGTTTCTCCCCGTCATTCCCCTCCAATATAACCGACGACGAGCCATTGCCATGCGTCTCNGCGCTGCGTCCATTNCCGGAATAGNTCCATGATTCTGACGCAGTGACATTAAATTGAATCCTGTTGCCGGACTGATCCGGCTGATCCATTTTATCATCCGAGCACGATACCGCGCTTAAAAACGCAGCAATCACCGGAATGAACAGCGCATGACCTTTAAGCATCTTATTCTTCATCGTTTTATATTTTTCAGTTCAAAACATCGGGGAAAACGGGCTTAAACCCTTTTCAGGTGAAAAGCAAAGGGGGTTAGCCCCCTCTGCTTTCCGTTTAAATCATTTTCATTTAGTGTCCATGGGGATATCCTGGTTTGAACCATTCCATGGAATAACATCTACAGTAAATTTAATGCCGTCNCCCAGCACGGGGATTCCGGGTTTCGGATCTTTCGGGTCAACATTTCCTGCTCCATGAGTAAAGTCAAGAGTGTAGATATATTTATTGCCGGCAACCCAGTCGGTATTGATTGGAATTGCTGCCCAGTCACAATCGCCATCGGTCGGGAACGGATATACCTGAACTCCGGTAGCCGCAGTCGTGATTTTCAGTTTCACTGAAAGATAAGCGCCNNCNGCNGTATTNGNNGCATCNCCNNCNGGATCCCATGCAGTGAGCTGCTGAGGAATCAGCATGGCGTTGCCACCGTCGCCCATTATCGAAGNNGCNGTCGCCGTGATGGTCTTAGGAGTATCGTAGGTCTCTTCATATATCGCCTTTTCGCTGCCAAGAGTCCAGTCCAAAGTTCCGAAATCAAAAGAGGCGGTCGACACCGGTTGACCGATGCGGATACCGGTAACCTCAAACTTATACAGATCATTACCGGTCTTGGCGCATATCTCAATCTGGGCGAGACGGTGATTGAACGTCAACTCCACGCCGCTCTCCTCGTTAACTGATTTTTTACCTGTAGCCGACGACGTGATGAAATCAACCTGATCAGCTATTTCAGCAGCGGGAGAAAAATCGGTCATTGTCTTTGACGTATTGTCGATTGTAACTGTTCCACCCGGGTTAGAAGGCGAGTAGGCATAGAAAGTGAGCTCGCTGTCATCTCCGGGCCAGTAATATTCCTGAGCTGATTTGAAGAATCCGTCACTGCTTCTTGAGAATTCCATGTCAGGGAAAAATTCACTATCGCCCATAAAAGCTGTAACATTCATTGAGGACAGATTAGCGTTGGTGGTTTCAGCACCGCGAGACCGTCCACCCATCACGGGACGAAAATCGATCGCGCGTCCCCTGTTGGTGTCCACAGGTTCATCCTGTGAACATGAGGCTAAACTGAGCATTGCTGCCATAGCCGCAATAAAAGGCATTGTTTTCATTTTGATCATAATTTTAATGCGTTAATATATTCAGGGTTTTTATTACATTTCCAAATCAATAAATTTTGTTTGCCAGTCATTGACATTCGGGTTAAAGCCGCCTCCGTCAGCAAATGATTTCGGCACCGTGAGCCCCGACACAACGATATGAACATGTTTTGGATCGGGAGCCGATTGAACCTGATCGGTCACATCNAANGTGTAATACCATTTCGTCCCGTCTTTAAGATACATATAGACGGTNAGAATATGCTTGCAGGAGGTCGTGTTGCACTCTCCGAATGTCAGAAATTCGCTGTGCATCGATTGCCTGTNGGTGCCGATGGAAAGCGTGAANGGCATGGTGACGTGAGTGTCTGCGGCAACGTGACCGCCTATCATGAATCCCTCAGCCATACCTGAAATAGTTCCATCGATTTCAGCGCCCGATACATCANTTATATTTTCCACGTTAATTATATCAACCGTGTAGTGACACACATTCTCTTCAGGATAGAAAACAATCGTTTGCTTCTTGCCGGGAGAATAGGTTACGGCGATATCA
Source organism: Bacteroidales bacterium (assembly GCA_009177195.1). GTDB lineage: Bacteria > Bacteroidota > Bacteroidia > Bacteroidales > Muribaculaceae > Muribaculum. Next base: position 7,017 of record WFMA01000100.1, read on the forward strand.
TTCTTNCNNACACTCCACAACATTTGGGGCGTNGCCGCAAACCNCTCGTCTTCGGCATCTCGCGACCGAGGAACAGAAGCTGCCGACAANCCGTAGGCTGAAAGAGTNGTTGCGTCAAGCGTGCATATCTCGTAGCTTTCAATCCCCGAAGTGTTGCGGAACTCAGCCCAGTCGGTGATATCGTTATTCAGAGTNATNCCGTCATATTTTCCNTANGGNATCGTCACCTCNCCACCTGTANGATTAGGNAANTTATAGCGCAGGTGCTCATTNTCGGTTGGATTGAACATGTGCAGCTCCATCGATTCNGGATTGGCTTCGGGAGCATTGCTCCAGTCATATACCACTTCAAGCCCTACAATATCAGGATCATCAAAATATAAATCCTTATGATGGCATGACGATGCGAGAGCCGCCAAGGCAATTAGCGAAAACATTCTGATAATATTTTTCATTTCATGCCTCCTTTCTTTCCTGAATTATAGTTGCCGTGTCCTATAAGCCACACGAGGGAAATCTCAGCCTTAGTCGGTCCAAACCAATTAAGCCGGTTGGTAGACTTCCACACATAGAATTTATCATCTGGCACATATTTCATATACTTACCGCCCATATAACCTATGCCGATAGTGAAATCAATATTCAAGCGACGGGCAATAGGAAGCGAGTAGCCATATTCCAAACCGCAAACTTTCATACATCTGTCCCACAAAGTTCTGCCTGGGAGACCGCCCATATAGCCCTCTCCGCCCCATTCGAAATCATAGGTCACGACACCTCCATAAATACCAATATGGTGTCCCGTGAGGGGTTTCCGATGAGCTTGTGAGCCAAACCACCATCTTGCGGCAATGTCACCGCCATATATTCGCCAATAGCGATGGCGCGCGTCGGTTTTCCACCAGCCATACATCCAGTTTCCGACAACCGACCAATTCTTGCCAACGTAAAATTCAGCGCTTATATTAGGCACAGCCAAAACGTCATAAAGCATATTGGTCTTTAATGCCATGTAGAAATTACGTTCCTGTTTCATCGGGATCATGAAATCGGGAGAAACGGACAACGCCGGCAAGATAGGTTCCGAAAGCAATGGTATTATCAAAGAATCACCCGGAATATCCAATGAACGACGGCAATATTCAATATACATTTTAGAAGCTCTCAAAGCAGGGAACTGCCTTTTATACATATATTGATAAGGAATGCCCGATTTAAGTTGCTTCAATTTCAGCAAATTCTCAGCACTGTCGTGATGCAGAGCATCCTCATTGGCAATGATTGAGTCAATTAAGGCGATTACCTCCCCTTGATAAGGCACATCTTCATCCAAAATAACCAATCTCTTCAACCCGTGCCAATCCCTGCCGAGGAATGTAAACGAAGTGATTGAATCGGGAATTGTCGTTTCAGCGGCAAGGTGATTAAACAACACCTCGGCGCGCTTGCGTGACAATCGCTGATTTATCGCTACCGATCCTTCAGGCGAAGCGCCCCCAATCACATGAATACCTTTTATGTTCCGCCTCATCGTTGAGGAAGAATCAGAAATAGCTCTAAGTTGACGCAGGAGAGAATCCATCTCGCTCCTGTTATTCTTATAATCAAGTTCAAGCGTAGATTTACCCTGCCGGAAATGAATCTCGGCAGAATCGCTGAATTCCTGCGCGAATCCGCCATAGAAGCAGGAAATCAATAGGGTAAATGCTGTAATCGCTTTTCTCATTTTTAGCACTTTTATATTTGGACTCGATTATCAAGTCTTTAAATTGTAACATAACATCCCGTGCCTTTGTTCAATCTGATTCGTCATTCTGACTGGCATATTATGATATTTCAAAAAGGAGCTTAATTCCAAAACAAAAAAAGGTTTAATCACCCCATGGCTCTTTTAATCTTAATTATAACTATCACTCTCCAAAAGTTAAATTACAGTTAAATCCTGCGGCAGGATTAAACTGAAAGGCACTTTATTTATCATAAAGACAAACAAGTACAATTAATAACTCTATAAAATACAGTATCACATGAAAAAGAAAATTTTTGGTTTAGCACTCGTTTCAATGTCATTAATCGCATTCACCGGAATGGCGCAGAGCAATACCCCGACTAAGAAAACAGAGAAAACAGAAAACGTAAAAACTCAAAAAGCAAATCGTCCCGAACGCAAGCCCAAAGCCGATCCGTTTGCCGACTTGAATCTCACCGATGCGCAGAAAGCCCAACTCCAGCAGTTGAACGAAAAGACCCGGGAAGCGCGCAAGCAGCAGATGCAGACTCAGAAAGAGGACAAGCAGCGTAACAACGAAGCACGCAAGGCTGAGCGTCTTGATGCTAAAAAGAAATATCTTGCCGAAGTAAAATCAATTCTCGGTGAAGACAAATACGTAACTTTCCTTGAAAACATGTACATCAACGGAGGCAGCAACCCTAATCCCGGCAAAGCAGGCGCAATGGGAAACGCTAAAGGGATGAAAAATAAAAAGGACGCTAAGGGCAATAAAGAGAGAAAACATGACGGAAAACGTCAAGGCAAACCCTCAAAGAAAACCGACTCAGCAAATTCATAAGCACCCCCCTATCTATAATCAGGATTCCAAACCGATTTCCCAATTTCGGTTTGGAATCCTTTCTTTATACACCCCATGCTCTTCAATCCAAAATTCACTTCCACAAAATCGGTTATCGCATTCTTTTTTTATAAATTTGCGCTACGACCAATTATTATCATCCATGAAACGAATCTTTCTTTTTATATTGCTNGCNGNATTNCCAATCNTAANCCTCATTGCNTCCGATTACGACAAAAANGCTACTNAACCTGAATTGTGCGACTCCGACTCNATTGCNTTANTGCAACCCNCNTGGTTCGTGATAAAAGGNGAGATGTCACCGTCNTGGAANGGCTCTTTCAGNNTNGCNGTNACCGACCCTNTCAANAACAACGGACATGACATCAAAACCTANNCNGNCAATAAATTCCAAAAAANNATCCCNATGCGNGGNCATNTGCAAAACATATTCCTATACNTTCCGGGAACNATGACAATTCCCGTTTGCGCAGGAGANACTATCGAACTTAAACTTGGAGANGACGATCTCANACTGTCATCCAATAATCCCGCCGCAAATCTCGACCTGCAACTATCCAACGTCCTATACCGNAAAATCAGGAAAAATGAAATAGAACGAAACAAATTGGTCGCAAAATACAGGTCAAAAATTCGCAGTGGACGCAGTCAGGAAACTGACTCATTGCAACAAAAACTTATATCAAAAATCTCAGATCACCAAGCTCGTTACACCACCGCTATTGACACTTTCATAGAAAATCACGGGAAGCCGAGGCTTGAAAAACATTTCCGTATCTCACAGTTCTACCACTTGATGCGCGATCTCGTCCTCATCGATGCTCCGATTGAAAGGCTCAAGCCCACACTTTTCCTTGATTCCATCCATTCAGCGCTCCCCTACAATTTCTACTGCGACTCATTTCTCGCCAATCCGAATTATTGCGAGTTTTGGCTTAACTANTTGATGGCNCAGGCATATAGCATGCCTGNAATGAAAAATGCGGAAAACGNCTCGCTCATGTTATCCTTTATAAGAANATTTGNCCCGNCNACNATGATATCTGACTTGGCGTGTTTTAATTATTGGTCCAATATTTATCATTTCAAGGGTCCTGAGACGGCAAACGCATTCGTAGAAAATTTATTTGAAACGAGCCTCACCCCGGAGATAAAAGCTGAATACGCCCAACTCAGTCACGATATAACGCGCCTATGCTCCGGCGAGTCGGCTCCCGGAATAACCCTCACGGATGGCAACGGACACAGATATACCCTTGACGATTTCAAAGGCAAATACCTATATCTCGATTTTTGGGACTTTGGATGCAAACCGTGTTTGAATGAATTTGCCGTCGTTCCGGAACTTAAAGAACATTTCGGAGATAAAATGGATGCAGTTGAAATAGTGACGGTTTGCGCTTCCAAGCCGTCAAAAAGTAAACTGGAAGAATTTGCCCGTCAGCACGGAATGACAGAGCGGAATCTCATCCTCGACAAAAAGAGATCCGACAAATGTTATGACATGAAACTATTCCCTACCTACGTACTCATCGATCCTGACGGGAAAATCGTGGAATTCAACACAGCGCGACCGTCGTCTATCCTGAAGGATGCAAAATCAGGAATTGCGACTACATTTGAAAAAGCGCTAAACACCCCGATAGCAAAATAGAGCGCAGAAAGAAACTCTATCGCAACATTTACTATCATGATGATATAATAATTACAACAACTGGAACAAATATTGGAATCCGATAAAATAATTTTAGCTCTCTTTGCAACACAATCATTATTGAATAGGCTAANCTATGCTGACTCGNACAAAACTCTTTCTTNTAGTTGGAATTNTATGTGTCAACTGTGCCGCTTGCGGTTCAGAGAGCGGGNATACTCATGATGAACCCGATACACCTGAACAGACCGCTCAGCCCGGTCAGNCGNAACCCGTCGACCCGACTCCTGAAAAGCCGGATGCAGCGCCTGATAAGTCGAAATACGAACTCAANGTANCNATGTCGNNNGATGCNTCGATTGCAAACGCTTCATGGAATGACANCGACNGCTACATGAAAAAATTCAAATTTGAATACACCGAACACCCCAACAGCAATAACAAGGATCACATAGATGGATGCCACGGCGAAGTCGTGTATGACGAAACACTCGCAGCCTATGTCTACAAACTAAGCGTACACAAAAATGACAATGTTATCGACGGGGACCGCGGTTCGCTCGTCGACCGTCAGCGCAATGAGATGAAGAGCCGAACAAGCGGAAACGGCTATCCCGAAGTCAATGCCAACTATGACGAATGGCAACGTCTTGNATGGAAGTTCAAAATACCTAAGGGNTATCAACCATCAACAGCTTTCACCCACATTCATCAGCTTAAAGCTGCCGACGGAACCGACAACGGCAGCCCGCTCATCACAATAACTCTCCGAGCCGATTACGACGGAGGCAATAAGCGTGTGCAGCTCATCCACAACGCCCGCTCGGGTGGAGACAGCAAAGGCACTTTTATTGACAATATTCCGCTCAGCGACTTCGAAGACGAGTGGGTCCGGGTAGTTACCGAAGCTCATGCGTGCCGTCACGGATATTATCACATCACCATTACTCGCCTAAGCGACGGCAAAACACTAATTGACAAGGCTGTGGACGATATCGACCTTTGGCGCGGAAGCGGCGCTACCTCGATACGCAACAAATATGGCATTTACCGAAACGTAGGCAAGNATCCCTTTGGCTCAAACAAGCTGCTCAAAGACGAACATATCTTCTTGACCGACTTCAANATATACGAAGCAAACTCCAATTCNAATCCTAAAGCGGTCNACGACTGANNCANCATCTGCATCATCCGTTCAAATGCCATAATCACGGCAATGTGGTTTTCCCTGATGAGGCAGATCGTTTCCATTTCTAATTATTTTTTGTAATTTTGCAGCGTGGTTCATAAAGAGCCGCTCACTATGACTGCAAATACATTCATCACCATCGGCGCTATCGTCGCCACAGTCCAGAACTACGCTTTCAAAGAAAATTGGAAGAGCACTCAATAAGCTCATCCTATCAAAATGACATAGCTCCGAGTCTATGCCACTAAGCCATTCCGTCTCCGATTGGCTACATATCTTATTCCTTACATTAATCTCAATTTTAATATTTATCTATGAACAATCTCCGATTGCTCACAGGGGTGTTTGCAGCAACCTTGTTGAGCCATGGAATGCGTGCAGCCCAACCTGAACAACAGGTCATCCCGCTTGAGAGGCTTTTTGAAATAGCCGAGACCAACAGCATTCAGCTCAAACCGGCATTTACAGCCGAAGAAGAAGCGAGCCAAGAAGTAGAGGTAGCAAAAAGCCGACGGCTTCCCGACATCAATTCCTCGCTTTCGCTTAGCTACATCGGCGACGGTTTCACCACCAAGCGTGATTTTTCCGACTATCAGAAAGCACCCATTCCCCACTTTGGCAACGGACTGTCGATAAACGTGACTCAACCCGTCTATACCGGCGGAGCCATCACAAACGCAATTGAACTTGCCGAGCTTAAAACGACAGCATCTCGCTATGCCACCGAGCTGCAGCGCGACAATATCCGCTTCTCCATCGCAGGATTCTATCTCGACATTTACAAATACGGAAATCTGCGCGCCGTAGTCGAAAACAATATCGAGCAGGCTCGCAAAGTGCTTGCCGAAATGAACGCGCGCTATGAGCAGGGAGTGGCGCTGAAAAACGACATCACCCGCTATGAGCTCCTCGTTTCCAACCTTGAACTGCAACTCATAAAAATAACCAACACTCTCGACATTCTCAACCGCAACCTCGTGGTCACGGCAGGATTGCCCGAGGGGACNATNATCGTTCCCGACTCCGCNATATTGGNAAAATCNCTCCCCCTCTCAGGCGAAGACTGGTGGCAGCAGGAGGCGTCAGCCCATTCTCCCACGCTTAAACTCGCGCGGTCAAGCGTGGAAATAAGCCGCAAAGCCGAGGATCTTGTAAAAAGCGAGCGACTNCCCAAGATNGGCATAACGGCAGGATGGACAATCGACGGTCCGATACTTGTCGAAGTCCCGCCCATCAACAGGAATCTCAGCTATTGGTTTGTAGGATTGGGGGTAAGCTACAACATCTCTTCGCTCTATAAAACCAATAAATCGATAAGCAAAAGCCGCATCGCCACTCGCCGGGCAATGGAACAGCTTGATGCCACAGGCGAACAGGTGAGTCTCGGAGTCAGAGCCGACTACATCCGCTACCTCGAAGCCTACGAAGAGCTTAAAACTCAGCAAAAGAGCGTCGAACTTGCCGATCGAAACTACAACACGACCTCGACACGCTACAGCGCCGACATGGCGCTTATTACCGACATGCTTGACGCCGCCAATTCCAAGCTCGATGCCGAGCAGCGGCTCGTTAACGCCCGAATAAACATCATATACTATTATTATAAACTCCTATTCACAACCGGAAAAATATGAAACACAGTTCTAAAAAACTCCTCTCCTATATAGTTACCGTCATTGTCATCATCATCGCCGCCATCTGGGTTGGCGGCAAATTCATCCATCTCGGAAACGTGGAGTTCACCGACAATGCCCAAGTGCAGCAGCAAATCGTACCCGTCCACAGCCGTGTGCAGGGCTACATAAAAGAGATTAGATTCAACGANTATGAGCCNGTGAAAAAGGGCGACACTCTCGTGATAATCGACGATGCCGACATGCGTCTAAGAGTGGCTCAAGCCTGCGCCGACTATCAGAACGCAATTGCCGGGAAAGGGGTCACTGACCGCAGCGTAGGTGTCGCCTCGGCTAATGTGGCGGTATCGGAAGCGTCAATCGCCGAAGCGAAAATAGTGATGGAAATGGCAGCTGCCGACTTTGATCGCTACAAGACCCTGTTGGCAAAAGACGCTGTGACACGCCAGCAATATGATGCGGCAAAGACCGACTATGAAGCAAAAAAAGCCCGATATGAAATGCTGACACGCCAACGCTCGGCAACCTCATCGATTGTTGAAGAGAGCCGTCAGCGAATAGCGCAGAATGAAGCCGGAATCGAACTNGCAAAAGCCCTCCTCGAGACTGCCGANCTCAATCTTTCCTACTGCGTGATAACAGCCCCGTGCGACGGCTTCACCACTCGAAAAGAGATTCAGACAGGACAACTCGTTCAGCCGGGGCAGACTCTTCTTGACATCGTAGATTCCGCAGAGATATGGGTCACCGCCAACTACAAAGAGACCCAACTGTCCCACATCGAGCCGGGAAGCACTGTGGAAATTAAAGTTGACGCCATTCCCGGAGTGACATTCAACGGACGCGTCACAGCAATATCCAAAGCTACCGGCTCCTCGCTTTCAATTCTGCCGCAAGACAATTCAGCGGGCAATTTCGTGAAAGTGCGCCAGCGCATCCCGGTGAGAATCGAATTCACGAGCGACAACAATGCCGCCGACATCGATCGCCTTCGCGCAGGCATGAACGTAGAGTGTGAAGTAAAATACTGATATGGCTGATTGGCATAAACCACGGGGACCCTTTGACATCCCCGATGTACCGAATTATATTCCACGCAAGCTCAAGCCCTGGCTGTTCATTTTCTTCGTGCTCATCATCCAGTTCTCAGGGGGCGTGTATCTCGCTGCGGCATCCGACATGGTTGGCACCACGGCGCTGATGCAGGAAGACATCCTGATGGCGGGCTATGCCCAATTAATCGGAATGTCGCTCAACTTCGCGGTTATGTTCCGACTGAAATTCCGCTATTCCAACCGCATCGCCCTGTCGGTTTGCTGCATTGCGCTAATTGCGGCAAACATTATATGCTCCCACACCGCCTCCGTTCCGGTGCTGGTGACAACCTGCTTTTTCGCCGGCTGGTTCAGAATGTGGGCGACTTTCGCATGCAACTCCACGATCCAGCTTTGGCTTACCCCGGTACGTGACATGGCAATATTTTTCTGCTACGTCTACATAGTGGTCGACGGCGTGATTCAGCTCAGCGGAATAGCTACCGTCTATACTGCATTCTTCTCCCAGTGGGAACACATGCACCTGATAATGACGGGGCTGCTCGCCTTGATGCTTCTCATGGTATTGATTCTGGTAAAACCTGTCAAAGGTCCCATGCAGATCCCATTGCTGGGCATCGACTGGATCGGCTCAGGACTGTGGGGAATAGTGATGCTCTGTTTCACATTCATCTGTGTCTACGGAAATTTCTACGACTGGTGGGATGCCGGTGAAATCACAGGCGCCACCGTTTTAGGAGCGGTATGCCTTGCGATCAACCTTTGGCGCGCATCGTTCCTCCATCACCCCTACATCTCGTTCATGGCAATGAAAAACCGTAACGTGCTGCGGGCAACGGCAATCTATCTCGTGTTCTTCACCCTGCTTGCCACCGAGCACGTGTTTGAACACAGTTATGCCGCCGCCATTCTCGGGTTTGACGAAACGAATCTCATCGACCTCAACTGGTATGTCTTTGCGGGAATCGTGGCAGGAGTCGCAGTTACCTACTTCACTTTCGCCCTNCGCANGTGGCGTTACAAGACCATGACCGTAATAGCGTTTTCCCTTGCCGCTCTGTATCTCGCCTATTTCTATTTCTTGATTGACTATGGAGTGGAAAAAGAGATGCTTTTCCTGCCATTATTCTTTCGCGGAGCCGCTTCGGTGATTATCTCCATCGTGTTCCTCACCTCCATCGTGCAAAGCGGACTCCACTTCTTCGTGTTTCCCCAAGCGCTTACCATCAACGGCTTCACCGGCGCTGTGATGGGTGCCACGCTCGGACCCGCCTTGATCGGCGAATTACTGAAGCATGTAATGGCTAAAAACGCCTCCCTCCTTAGCGGAGCGATGACCGATATTAATACCGGAATCGCCCATCTGCCGTTAAATCAATTATATGGGATGGTTCAGCAACAGGCATTGGTCGTGTCGATGAAAGAGATCTACGGATGGCTTCTGATTGCCGCTATCATCTCCATAACGGTAATCCTCGTAAGCTACGGACCGATACGTCCCTTCGCCATCTTCCCGAAATGGCGAACCATTCGCCGCGCTTTGCGCAAAATGGTTATCCGCGAATCGGCTCGTCAACCCCAAGCCACAATTTGAATTCCCGATAAACATAACGGAGCCACCGGCAATGGCTCCGTTATGTTTACTATTCACTCATCTTTGCAGTCGGGCAATCCGGTTTGATACGAGTGTAACATTCGACGCAGAATGTCGGAAATATCATCACGTAACCACTGCGGCGAGAATACCGCCAGCTTGTCCCTATACCAAAGCAACTCCTGCTTGAAATCATCTACAACCCGCCACTCTAATATAATAAACAGCATTCAAATAAGAAGCAAGCAGCTCCTTGACGCAATGCTCAAAGCGGGAATCAGGCAAAACTTTTCTCTGTTTTTTGGAAAATCAGCACATTTATTCTACCTTTGCCACATAGAGTATCCCGCCAAAACACTCCGAAAGGAACCGTCACGGGATCTATAATTACATTGCGATCAACCGCCACTCCGACCCGGAAGTCAAAGTCTGGTAAACTTAACAACGGTCAGGGAAGAGATGGCAAGTGCTTATCCGCACCCCTATGCATAGGGCGTGGAGCTGCTTGCTTCTTTTTATCTGACCACGGTTTTACCAGAGCCTGACTTTCGATAAAGAAGACCCCGCAGTTTCTCGCCTTTTTTATTAACCCAATCGATAAGGATATGGCACTTACAGGCGCGTCTTTCTACGACACACTCAACAAGATGATGATAGGATTTCTGATCCTGTTGCCCTTTGTCAGCAAATCAATCATAAACTGTTCCAGCGTTTATGACGACCATCTTTCCACATTCATCTCCTATTTATTGATTGCAGGAAGTTGGCTGACAGGGATATTCTTTTGGACCATCACAAGTTTTGTAAAGAATAATAATGTCACCCGCTTTATAACGGGCAAACTTTTGAATAAATCCTATTCGTCTATTAAACACGCCGAGACAACCCACTATTCCAAAATTCCCGACCCAATTCAAAAAAACTTGGAGGGATTTTACCTTAAATGCTATTATGACGTGCAAAAGAATGGATTGTTAGGAAATGTCCCTGTCTTGGAGTCCCTGTCAGAGTTCTTTTTCAATTTCATGTTGGTGTTGATAATTTGGATCCTTCTCATCTGCTTTAATAGCGGATGTGGGGAGTATATCCTGTTGGGGTGCATAAAAGTCGCCGTGTGCAATTCCGGGGATTGCGATTGCATCGTGCGAATAACTCCTTTAATGGCTATCTCAATAGGAGCGCTGTTGATTGCTATAAGTTTCTTCGCCCGAATATTTGCCGAGCGAAAAATCCAGAAATTGATTTTCGAGGCATACTTCTACAGCGATATCCATGCAAAAAACACTACCGCCGAAGAAAGAAACACATAATAATAAAGCACTAATTACTTAATTATTTAATTATATGTCAAAATTTATACTTCAATTTCATCCGCGCCAGATGCTTTTCCTGCTGGCTGCGTTGTTCGTGACGCTAAAAGGATATAGTGTCACCGTTAATGGGCTAAATTATTCATTAAGTCCGGATTTCACAGCAGTAGCAGTAACCGGATTAGCCGACAAGTCGATCACTAAACTTGTAATACCGGAGTCAATCACCTATGAAGGGAGGACCTGTCCTGTCATTGCCATAGTCTATGATGCATTTAGTGGTTGCAGCAGTTTGACTTCAGTCGAAATTCCCAACTCCGTCACTACAATCTACACTAATGCATTTGCCGACTGTATCAGTCTGGCATCAATTGATATTCCTAACTCCGTCACTAAAATAGAAGGTCAAGCCTTCTCAGGTTGCAGAAGTTTGACTTCGATTAAAATTCCCAACTCTGTCACTAAAATAGACTATGGCACATTTAGGGATTGCAGCAGTTTGACTTTAGTTGAAATTCCTAACTCCGTCACTACAATTGACAGGAATGCATTTAGTGGTTGCAGCAGCTTGACTTCAATTGAAATCCCCAACTCTGTCACTACAATTGGGGTTAGTGCATTTAGTGATTGCAGCAGTTTGACTTCAATTAACATCCCTAACTCTGTCACTACAATTGGCNGTANTGCATTTAGTTATTGCAGCAGGTTAACCTCAATTAAAATTCCGNAATCCGTTNCCTCAATTGGTTCATGGGCTTTTTGNGAGTGCTATCGCTTGACTAAAGCTGAATTTGCAAGTATAGAAGCTCTATGCAAAATTAGCTTCTATGATAGCGATGCTAATCCTCTATCGCACGCCAAGAATCTATATATCGGAGGAGAAGAGATTACCGCCTTAGTAATTCCGAATTCAGTAACTAAAATCGGATCTTTTACTTTCTGTAATTGCGAGGGGCTGACATCAATTGAAATACCCAATTCGGTAACTTCAATTGGAGAAAGTGCTTTCCTTGGTTGTAGCGGTCTAACTTCGATTGAAATACCCAACTCGGTTACATTAATTGGAGAAAGCACTTTTGCGGAGTGTGGCGGTCTGACTTCAATTGTGATTCCAAGTTCCGTTACATCAATTGGCAAGAACGCTTTTACATATTGTAGGAATATCCGGGTTATCAATTATAACACGACAAAGCCTATAGGCTCCGGATGAGACATTTTTGACGATAACATTTACAGTAGCGCCACGCTTTATGTGGCTGAAGGCGGACTTGAAAAAGCTAAAACCACTTCTCCATGGATGTTTTTTGACAATATTCAAGAAAAAGATTTCTCGGGCATTGAGGATGTCGTTGCCGACTTTGATTCAACATTGCCAATTGAGGTCTATAATCTCCGCGGCGTGAAGGTGGCTGAATCATGCGAAAGTCTGTCTCCCGGCATTTACATCTTGAAACAGGGACAGGCGGTAAAGAAAGTTATCCTACAATAATCGTCGGCAAGCCGTTCAGTTGATTAAATTCTTGTCACGAAGTAAAATTAGGGTCGATTTAATTCTCACGAAATCGACCCTAATTTTATTTTAGTTTATGACGCTATTCGTATCTGATTGAGGTTGCCGGATTTATTTTCGCCACAAGCTGTCCCGGAATCAATATCATC
>WFMA01000013.1 GCA_009177195.1 Bacteroidales bacterium
GAAGAGCTTGAGGCAAAAATCATGGAGGCGCTCAAAAATGCTGAAAACGGCACTGCCCCGAAAAAGAAGAAAGTGAAACTCAAGCAAGACAGCAAGAAAGATGATTCCAAAGAGGAGGAAATCGATCTTGACGACGAATTTCTTGACGACGTAGACGACTTCTCAATCGAAGACGACGCCGAGGAATAACGCCCACCTTACTTCTCCCTGAAGATACGATAATAACGATTCCGCCACCTTACATAGACGCATCTCTATGCAGGTGGCGGAATTTTTATCGCAAATTAACAACTGCGCCGGAGTAAACATATTTGTTTATTTGTTATATTTGCAACATGAACATCAATATTGAAAAATATAAAGGCATCCCGCTCGGGAAAATAATAGAACGGAAGTTGCAGAAAATGCATCTTTCCCAACGGGACCTGTCGGTTCAAACTCAAATCCATTATCAAACAATCAATGCCATCATAAAAGGAAAACGCCGCATCACCGTTCCTCAATCACGGAAAATAGAAAAGGAGTTGGGATGGGACAACGGTTTTCTGTACATACTTCAATCCTATTTTGAGGTTAGTCAATATGAAGAAATGACATCCTCGACTCGCTTAACCCCTCCTAAAGTTAGAAAAGTGTTGTTCTGGGACATAGATTACGATACCCTCGACTGGATAAAATATCGCAAATTTATTGTCGAACGAGTAAACCAACGCGGCTCCGCAACCGAAAAGAAAGCGATTAAATCTTTTTACGAATCCATTGACCGGAAATGACATCACTTTGCTATAACACAGTCACACCACTCCTGCGAAGTATTCTCAACGACATCATGGCAAACCCGCTGTTCAGTCCATTTGCTCTGGTAGGAGGAACAAACATTTCACTGCGCTACGGACACCGGCATTCCGATGACATAGATCTTTTTGTGGGCTAATCTCGGCACACCTCGCTTCGCTCGTAGTGCCGGGTTATCCATAGGTGTAAGCCTTTCAGGCTTGCCATCCCGTCAATCAACCCCGCCAATTAAGAATCATGCATAATTCATCAAAGTGTAGGGGCATGGCACGCCATGCCTGCAGTGCATTACGTTTACGAGGCGCGCAATATTCGTTTGTGTCAGTTTAATTAGGAATTATGCATTCATCATTATGAATTGTGCCTTCGCTCTACGTCAGGAATCGGGGTATCCTGCGATTGTGAGGAGCGGTTTTAGAGGGAGCTTTATGTTGATTTAACAATTTAATTGTGAATAAATTTGCATAACTGCTTGTAAAATGCGACCTTTGCATTCTCATTATCATACAATATACATAAACCATCTACCTTAAACCGATGAAAAAATTTTTATCCCTCATAGCTGTTTCGGCGTGCGCTTTAACCGCTGCAGCACAAAACGAGGCGCCGGCTTTTCCGGGAGCTGAAGGACACGGACGCTACACCACGGGCGGCCGTGGCGGAAAAATCGTCCATGTGACCAATCTTAACGACAGCGGAACCGGCTCGCTCCGCGCCGCCGTGAACGGCAACGATAAGAAAATCGTGGTCTTCGACGTGAGCGGCTACATCGATTTGAAAAGCGAGCTGAAAATCGGAGCGAACACCACTATCGCCGGACAGACCGCTCCGGGCGAAGGGATCACACTGCGTTACCACACTTTGCGCCCCAACGGCAACAACATCATTATCCGCTTCATCCGCAGCCGTCGCTCCCAGGTGAAGGACGTGAATGACGGCGCCGACGCTATTTTCGCAAGAAATTTCACCAACATAATGCTCGACCACTGCTCTTTCTCATGGAGCATCGACGAGGTGGCTTCATTTTACGACAACGCCAACTTCACCATGCAGTGGTGTAACATCACGGAGGGTCTCGCCAATCCGGGGCACACGAAAGGCGCTCACAGCTATGGCGGAATATGGGGTGGAAAGGAAGCGTCGTTCCACCACAATTTCATCGCCCACGTCCAGAACCGCGCGCCTCGTTTCAACGGAGCGCGATACTCCTGGGAGGGATATGACAAGACCAAATTTGCCAACACCGTTCAGGCTGAGCGAGTGGATTTCCGAAACTGCGTGATGTATAACTGGGGCAACGGATCAGCTTGCTACGGAGGTCCCGGCGGCGGATACATCAACATTGTCAACAACTATTACAAGGCAGGTCCCGGCACTAAGAACAGGACTACCGTTACGCAGGTAACTGTCGCTACATCGGGCAACGCCGACACAAGCCATCCGGAACTCTACGGGTACTCATCACGATATTATATCAACGGAAACTACGTGACTGCCGCCTACTCACCTGAAAACTATGACTGGAACGGTGTAAAATACGATAGCGGACTCTACAGCATGAATGGCGAACGCTACATAAAGGACACCGCCCATTTCTTCGGAGACAATGAAACCTACGAAAAGAACACCAACGGCGACGACTGCATAAAGCTGAAACTCGACTCAGAGACCGATCCCGGTACCGTCACCACCCACGACGCCGAAACCGTCTATGACAAAATCCTGCTCTATTGCGGTTCAAGCCTCGCAAGAGACGCTGTGGATGTTCGCAATTTTGAAGAAGCGAAGACCGGAACAGTGACCTTCTATGGCAATGTGCCCTATACCAACAGCGCCGGAACGACTTTTGCCACATCCAACACCGCCGGAATTCTTGACTTCATCAACGATCCCGACATGGAGGAGAACCCGAAGACCGCCAGCTTCCCGGCACTGCGCTCGGAATCACGTCCCGCCGGTTATGACACCGACCGCGACGGTATGCCCGACGAATGGGAAGTGCTGAACGGACTTAACCCCAACGACGCTTCTGACGCAAAACTCTACACTCTCGATGCTGAAAAGCAGTGGTATACCAACGTGGAGGTGTATCTCAACAGCGTCGTAGAGCATATCGTTAAAGCACAGAACGCCGACGCAATCAATCCCGTCAACGAATATTATCCCGCCTACACGGCAGGTATCACCAATATCGAGGCTGACGGCGCTTCAGCTTCTGAGATAGTGGCAATCGAATATTACTCGCTCGACGGTCGCCGCATTCCAGAACCCTCCAACGGAATCACAATACGCCGCATCATCTATGCCGACGGTCATGCCGAAGCCGACAAGGTGATCAAATAAACGAAGGCTTATATAAACTGAAGTGAAGCGGGCTGTATCGTAATCAATTACGACACAGCCCGCTATCTTTACATAGAGAGATGACTGCCGCCTGAATCCATTCGCAGGGAGGGTGAAATTATTGGTTTTCAGCGAATTGAGCTGCGGACATGGCACGCCATGCCCCTACGTTTTGTGCATTATGCATTCACAATTATGCATTATGCATTATGCATTGTGAATTGCTCAGGGTTGGCGAGGGGGAGCTCAATGCGGAAAGTGGTGCCGACACCGATTTCCGACGAGGCGACGTAGATGCTGCCGTTGTGATACTGCTCAATGATACGCTTGGCGAGAGCAAGCCCCAGTCCCCAACCGCGCTTCTTGGTGGTGTATCCGGGATTGAACACGGTCTTGAAGCGTTTGCGTGGCATCCCTTTTCCGGTATCGGCGACTTCAATCACGGCATTGGAGCGCTCCTTGCGCGTTGACACCGATATCGACCCCTCGGCATCCATAGCGTCGACTGCGTTCTTGATGAGATTTTCCATGACCCACTGGAAGAGCGAATCGCTAAGATTCACCTCAAGACTGCGAGGGCAGATGTCGACACTCAGTTTTATGCGCTTGGAGATGCGCGTAGCCATATACTGGCATGCGTCGGCAACGACACGGTTCACGTCGGTAAGCTCCATTTGAGGCCGGGAACCGATTTTCCCGAATCGCGAAGCGATGGTGGACAACCGCTTCACATCCTTGTCCATCTCCCCCACCATGTCCTTGTCCACACCCATCGACTCAAGCAGTTCAAGCCACGCCATCAGCGAGGAGATAGGGGTGCCGAGCTGATGAGCCGTCTCCTTCGACAATCCGACCCACACTTTGTTCTGCTCGGCTTTCTTAGTGGAAGTGACGGCAAAGTAAACCACGGCGACAAATATGAGCATCACCAGGAGCTGAATGTAGGGGTAGTAGTTGAGCATTTTCAGCAACCGGCTGTCTTCGTAATAAAGGTGCTGGGTGTTGCCGGGCGAAATAATGATGTGGATCACATTGGAAGTGCCTCGCAACCCGGCGAGCTTGTCCTTGAGGAAGGCTTCGTTCACCTCCGAAATGTAGAACGGGTTGAGCGAATCAATCTCTTCGGGGAGACTGAAGTTGCGGTGCATTATAATGGTTCCGCCGTCGTCGGTAAGCAGCACGGGGATGGTGCGGTTGCCCTCGATTATGCGCAGCAGGAAGTCAATGTCAGCCTCCGGGCGGGAATCGTCGGCGGGATTGTCCATGTTGATAATCGCCTTGGTGGCGTCAGCCCATATCTCCATTCTCTCCCGCTCCTGGCGGGAAACATCGTTGACGATGCGTTCCGACACGTAAAGGAACAGCAGCACAAGCCCCACGGCAATGACGAAAAACGCCATAGTGCCATACTGCCTTATGTCGTAGATATTTGCCATCAGCGGTGACTGTTGAAATCTTCTTCGATGAAACGCGCCACGGCATCCTCNTCATTGCGNCCTATCACCACGTCGGCGCGACGCTTCACCTCGGGGANGGCGTTGCCNACGNCGACGCTCACGTCGGCAATCTCCATCATCGAAAGGTCGTTGAGATTGTCGCCAAAGACCACCACTCGGTCGGCAGCACAGTCGCGCGCGAGTTTGCCGACGGCAGCCGCCTTGCTGATACCGGGAGCGAATATCTCGATTATTCCGACATCCTTTCCGAAAATGTCGACGTAGTTGCTGACCGAGCAATCGACATTGGCGCGCAAATCATCGGCAAGCGCGTTGACGCTTTCGATGGGACCCATGGCAAAGAACAGAATAGTGCGGGAGTGATGAAGACACTCCTCGCAAGGACGATCGAGATTGAAAAATTTGAGGCTCAACGCTTGGCGCTCGCGCACGAATTTCTCATCCTGCGCCGACATCGGTCCGCTGTGATAAACCTGCATCACGTCGTCGACCGGCAAGGTGTAGATGAACGGATTTATTCCATAACGCGCCGCCCGCCGCCCTATCTCGACCACATCCTCGGGGCGGATAAATTTTGAATCGATATACTCCTTGGCGGCACGGTCCCAAAGGGTGGCGCCGGTCATGACGACAGCGGGAGGAACAGTGAGGGTGCGCGCAAGAAGCGGCTCGACAGTCGCAGGGGTGCGCGCCGTCGCCACCGTTATCATCGCGCCTTCGCGGCTCAAGCGGCTCACCATCGCCGCGCTCAAGTCGCTCACCCGGCTTTCGGGGGTGAGGAAAGTGCCGTCGAGGTCAGTTACATAGAGGGTTTTGCTCATACCGGACGCCCTTCATAGCGTTCTATCGCATCGCGCCACTCCTGAGTTATAGCCATCGAAGCGCCTTTGCTCAGGTCATAGCCCACCATGACAGTGCGGCAAATGCACTTCACCTGCCCTGTTTCGGTTTCATACAGGCGCTGCTCCATGCGGAAACTTTTTTCGCCCACTTTCGTGACAGTTGTACACACGGCTACCGACTCGTTGAAAAACGTGGGGGCGAAGAAGTCGCAATTAATGTTGGCGACCACCACATTTATTTCTTTCCAGTCAAGAGCCCCGGGAAGGAGGTCTTCAAAATAGCGGCACTTGGCGAGATCGAAAAACTTGAAATAGGTGGTGTTGTTGACATGACCGAGCATGTCCATGTCATTAAACCGAATCTGAATAGGAAGAATGTGCCGGAAGGGAAATTCCGGTTCCGGCACATTATGAGAAGGATGATTAGAGGAATTTGTCTCCATAACTTATCTTGACATCGTTTACGTATTGTTTTATGTGCTGTTCATCAGCCTTTGGACACACGAGAAGCACATCGCCGGCATCGGCGACTATGTAGTCGTTGAGACCTTTGACCACCACGAGCTTGTCGCCGGCGACGGCAAACATATTGCCCCTCGACTCATAGGCAAGCACCCGGCAGTTCTGGGTGACGTTGGCATCGGCATTTTTAGGCGAATTGTCGTAGAGGGCGCTCCAGGTTCCGAGATCGTTCCACCCGAAGTTGACACACTCGACATAGACATTCGCCGCGCGTTCCATCACAGCATAGTCAATCGAGATGTTGACGCAGCCGGGGAATTCATGATCGATGAACTCACGCTCGGCAGGGGTTCCGAAAGTATCGGCGCCCTTGTCGAAAGTATTGGTCAGGTCGGGGGCATAGGCATGGAGGGCTTTAATTATCGAGTCGACGCTCCACAGGAATATTCCCGAATTCCAGAAAAACTCGCCGCTTTCAAAAAACACTTTTGCGAGCTGCAAATCGGGCTTTTCGGTGAAAGTCTTAACTTTCAGAATATTGTCGGTTTCAGGGCTACCCACCTGAATATATCCGTAACCGGTTTCGGGACGGGAAGGCTTTATTCCGAGCGTGAGCAGGGCATCATGATGTTCAACAAACTCAAATCCTGTTTCAATCGCTTTCTCAAACTCGCGCTCGCGGGTTANGAGATGGTCGCTCGGGGTGACAATCATCGACGCCTGCGGGTCGANAGCCTTTATGTGGTAAGCCGCCCATGCGATGCAGGGAGCGGTGTTGCGCCGAGCGGGCTCCAGAAGAATCCGGCTCTCTTCANGTTCGGGAAGCTGCTCCCTGACGAGGGGCGCGTACTGTTCATTGGTCACGATTATGATATTCTCTTTCGGCACCATGGGGAGGATGCGGTCATAGCTCATCTGGAGCAAAGATCTTCCAGTGCCAAAAAAGTCGATAAACTGTTTAGGCTTCGCCGAGCGGCTATAAGGCCAGAAACGGCTTCCTATTCCGCCACACATTATCACGCAAAAGCGGTGTTTATTCTCCATAATGTATAAGGTTTGGATGGTTATTTAGATAGGTTAATTTTCACTTTACACAATCGCCAGAATATCGGGTGGTCACTGCTGCCGCACGCAACTGTACATCCATGCGATCTCCCGGCGCCATGCGTCCATGTCGGGGGTCTCGAGAATGAGGGGAATGCCGTCCATGCGCGGATCGTTCATGAGCATTTCAAAGAGCCCTTCGCCAATGGAGCCCTTGCCGAGGCTCTCGTGGCGGTCCACTTTGGAGCCGAGCCCTTTCTTGCTGTCGTTAATGTGCATCCCACTGAGATAGCCGAAGCCAATCACATTGCCAAATTCCTCCCATGCGGCGGCATAGCCGGCGGGGGTGGCGAGGTCGTAGCCGGCGGCATAGGCGTGGCAGGTGTCGACACAGACTCCCACACGTGATTTGTCTTCAACCCGGTCGATAATGCGGGCAATCTGCTCGAAACTGAACCCGAGGTTGGACCCTTGTCCGGCGGTGTTCTCGATGACGGCTTTCACTCCCGAGGTCTTGTCGAGCGCCCAGTTGATCGAATCGGCAATGAGATCGAGACAGTCATCGGGAGCGATGGCGTTGAGATGGCTGCCGGGATGGAAGTTGAGCATAGTGAGCCCCAGCTGCATACATCGCTGAATTTCGTCGAGAAAAGCTTCGCGCGACATGGCGAGCTTCTCGGCGTCGGGCGAGCCAAGATTTATCAGATAGCTGTCATGGGGTAGAATTTGAGACGGATTGTAACCATATTCCGCGCAATTCTCTTTGAATTTCGCAGCCTCCTTCTCGGTGATGGGCTTGCTTTTCCACCTCGATGGATTGCGGGTGAAGAGCGCAAACGCCTTGGCTCCTATATCATGCGCGTTGACGGGCGCGTTGCTGACACCCCCTTCGACCGACACATGTGCTCCTACATATTTCANATCANTTTNTTCTTTTGGAAAAAGCCTCATTTCCGCCGAGTTNAGANANCGGAGATTTGGATTTCACAAAACTAACAAAAAACAGCGAGATTTCATATCGCCGCCNTGAAAAAACATCCCTGCAACCGGCGGGAAAGTTAATTAATTTTTATTATTTAACAAAATTCGAGATAGCGGTGTTATTCTTACAGATTTGGAAAAATCTCAGCCGCTATCGAATCGGAACATGGAAAATAGCGGCTGTATTCAACAGTTATTAACCAAACATGAAGAAAATATAGGTTAAAACAGTTAAATTTGTATTTTGAAAATTTTAATACGCCAAAGATATGGGAAGACTCGTAGCAATAGTAGGACGTCCTAACGTGGGAAAATCCACGCTTTTCAACCGACTCACACAAACCCGCACCGCCATTGTCGACGACACGGCAGGCACCACCCGCGACCGCCAGTATGGCAAGGTGGACTGGTGTGGAAAAAAGTTCTCGATCGTCGACACCGGCGGCTGGGTGGTAAACGCGGAAGATATTTTCGAGAGTGAAATCAACAAGCAGGTGGAACTCGCAATCGAGGAAGCCGACGTGATTCTATTCGTAGTGGACACCATGAACGGCGTTACCGACCTTGACGACCACGTGGCGAGAATCCTGCGCCGCTCCAAGAAGCCGGTTATTCTCGTTGCCAACAAGGTGGACTCAAACGACTGGATGTATAACGTAGCCGATTTCTACAAGCTTGGATTGGGCGAGCCGTTCCCCATCTCGTCGGCAAGCGGCTCGGGCACCGGCGATCTTCTCGACGAAATAGTGAAGGACCTCCCCGAGGACGACACTGAGGAGGATAACTTGGAGCAGATACCGCGTTTCGCTATCGTGGGTCGCCCTAACGCCGGCAAGTCGTCGATTATCAACGCCTTCATAGGCGAGGACCGTAACATCGTAACCAACATAGCGGGCACAACGCGCGACTCGATTTATACCCGCTATCAGAAATTCGGCTTCGACTTCTACCTTGTCGACACCGCCGGAATCCGCAAGAAAGCAAAGGTGAACGAGGATATAGAATACTACTCGGTTATCCGCTCGATACGCGCCATCGAGGCATCGGACGTGTGTATCCTGATGATCGACGCTACGCTCGGCATNNAGAGNCAGGACGNNAATATCTNNTCGCTCATCCAGCGCANTAAAAAGGGNNTGGTTGTGNGCGTGAACNAGTGGNACCNNGNANAGGACAAGTCGCAGAAGGCAATCAAGCATTTCGAGGACGCTATCCGCAGCCGCTTCGCACCGTTCACCGACTTTCCCATCATCTTCACCTCGGCGCTCACGAAGCAGCGCATCTATAAAGTGATCGAAACCGCCGTGGACGTTTACAAGAACCGCGGCAGAATCATTCCCACGTCACAGCTCAACACCTACATGCAGGAGGTGATCGGCGCTTATCCTCCCCCTGCCAATAAAGGGAAATATATCAAAATCAAATATGTGACCATGCTTAAGGAGCAGATGATCCCGACGTTCGTATTCTTCTGCAACTTGCCGCAATGGGTCAAGGAGCCTTACCGCCGATATCTTGAGAACAAAATCAGAGAGAAATGGGACTTCACGGGCACACCCGTCAACCTGTTCATGCGTGAAAAATAACGATGGTCACAACACACACTAAATAATTAATTATGAAAACATTTGAAGAGCTTGGAGTGAGAGACGACCTCCTCCGCGCAATAAAAGATATGGGCTTTGAGAATCCTATGCCCGTTCAAGAAAAGGTTATCCCCCATCTTCTTAACGAGGACGGCGACGTGATTGCCCTCGCCCAAACCGGAACAGGAAAAACAGCCGCATTCGGACTGCCGGTGCTTCAGCGCATCGACACGGAGCTGGTGGCNCNGCAGGCGCTTATNATCGNNCNTACCCGCGAGCTTTGNCTTCAGNTAGGGGGCGACCTGNCNGACTTTTCCAAATATACCCCCGACCTTAAGGTGCTGCCGGTATATGGCGGTTCGAGCATTGAGAGCCAGATAAGATCGCTCCGCAAGGGAGTGCATGTGATCGTCGCCACCCCGGGACGACTGATGGACCTGATAAGGCGCGGAGTGGTGAAACTCGACAACGTCCACACGGTGATCCTCGACGAAGCCGACGAGATGCTCAACATGGGATTTGTCGACGATATAAACGACATCCTCAGCCATGTGCCCGAAAACCGCAAGATGTTGCTGTTCTCGGCTACAATGCCAGCCGAAATCGCAAAAATCGCGGCAACCTACATGAAGAATCCCGAGGAATTCGTGGTGGGCACAAAGAACACGGGAGCCGAGAACGTGCGCCACATATATTACATGGTGCATGCGCGCGACAAATACCTCGCCCTTAAGCGTATCGCCGACGACAACCCCAACATATACGGCATTATTTTCTGCCGCACCCGTAAGGAGACACAGGAAATAGCCGACAAGCTGATTCAGGACGGCTATAACGCCGATTCACTTCACGGAGAGCTTTCACAGGCTCAGCGCGACATGGTGATGAAGAAGTTCCGCGACAGAGTGCTGAGACTGCTCGTTGCTACCGACGTAGCCGCCCGCGGTCTTGACGTGAGCGATCTCACCCACGTGATCAACTACGGCCTTCCCGACGATATCGCCACCTATACCCACCGTTCGGGACGTACGGGAAGAGCGGGCAAAACCGGTATCTCGATAGCCATCATCCACTCCCGAGAGCGCGGCAAACTCAAAGATATAGAGANGCGCATCGGAAAGACTTNCGAGCGCGAAGAGGTGCCGACACCCGCCCACATNANCGAGAAGCAGCTATATAACCTCGCCGACCGCCTTGAAAAGGTTAAAGTCGACGACGAGGAGATAGCGAAATATCTTCCCGGAGTGAGCCGCAAGCTGAGCTGGCTCTCGGAGGAGGACCTGCTGAAACGCGTCGTTTCGCTCGAATTCAACCGTCTGCTCGACTACTACAAGGACGCTCCCGTCATCGACTTCATCGACGAGAAGCCCAAGAAGGGCGACCGCAAAGACCGCGCTCCGAAAAGCGCCGCCGAAAAGGATCGCCGCACAGCCGACCGCGGCATGGCGCGCATATATGTGAACGCCGGTAAAAACGACGGCTTCTATGCGGGCAATCTTATCGACATCCTCAACCATGCCATCCACGGGCAGCGCGTCGACGTGGGGCGTATCGACCTTATGCCCGGCTACTCACTGTTTGACGTGAAGAAGAGTGACGCTCGCCGAGTTGTGGAGGGACTGACGGGATTTGATTTCGTCGGCCACAAGCTTCACGCAGAGATCGCCGACCCTGAAAAAGACTATTCGCGCCTGTCTTCGCGCAGAAAAAGAGACCGCAAAGATGGTGAGGTAAAAGAAAAAAATGGTAACTTTGACAAGTTTATGAAAAAAGGGAAGTCAGCAGGCTCCCGTCACAAAAAGAGATAAACCCATGAAAGTTATCAAAGTCATTCTTGCCGCGTTGCTTGCCGCAGTGGCTCTAAGCCCGGCGGCAAAAGCGCAGCTGACAGCGGCAAAAGCGTTTGCCGAAGCGCCAAAAACAGTTTTTCCGTTACTGGACCGAAATGTTCGTCTTGACATGATCGATTATTTCAACGGAGGGTTGTCGACAGCGTCGACCAACGCCCTTCAGGGCAAATCGCGCATCACCGAGATGACCCCTACCGACATGAAAATCGCCATGACCGACGCATCGTCCTATCAACTGTCGCTCCTTCCGGCGAGCAATGACACTATCATAGCTTTGATACAGACTGTAGCCACTCCGGCTCATGACAGCCACATAACATTCTATTCGCAGTCATGGACGCAGCTCGGCGACAATCTGTTCACCGCTCCAACGCTCACCGACTGGATGACTCCGGCGGCAAAAAAGAGCGGAGCCGACGTGAGCGCGATGATTCCGTTCATGCTCGCCGAATACACCTACGATCCCGCCACTCGCACTCTCACGCTGAAAAACAATCTCAGCGAGTTCCTGTCGCCCGACGTATATTCGCTCGTCAGCGCCGACCTGCTTCCGTCAAAGACCTACACGTGGGACGGTAAACGGATGAACCCTGTCAAGTAGGCTATAACCAGTGGAAACGAAACCGGTAACCCTGCTGCAGCTCACCAAGTATGTNGCATCGCTTGTCATGGTCAGGGAGACTCAGAACGTGTGGGTCACCGCCGAGCTGAGCGATGTNGCCGTGAGGGGCGGGCACTGCTACATGGAGTTGCNCCAGAAAAACGAAGCCACCGGAGCGACCGAGGCGAAAGCCCGCGCGGCGATATGGGCAAACGTCTACTCGCGCATCAGCGCGGAATTTTTCCAAGCCACGGGGCAAAAATTCGCCTCGGGGATGAAAGTGATGGTAAGGGCGTCGGTTTCGATGCATCCCGTCTACGGGCTTTCGCTCGTGGTGAACGCCGTGGACCCAAGCTACACGATGGGCGATCTCCTGCGGCGCCGCAACGAGATGATAGCCCAGCTCAAAGCCGAGGGAATCTTTGACCTTAACCGCAGCTTGACATGTGAAAAACCTCTTCTGCGCATAGCTATCGTGTCGGCGGAGGGCGCCGCCGGATATGGCGACTTCATGAACCAACTTGGAGCCAACCCGCTGAAATTGAGATTCACCACCCGGCTTTTCCCTGCAATAATGCAAGGGGAAAAGGCTGCCGAGTCGTGTATCGCCGCGCTCGACGCAATCAACGCCGACCTCGATTCATGGGACTGCGTGGTGATCATCAGAGGCGGAGGCGC
>WFMA01000093.1 GCA_009177195.1 Bacteroidales bacterium
CCCGATCGACCACTCCGGCATCTTTCCATTGGTTGATGGTGCAAAATTAGCAATAGTTTTGGAGCTAATCAAGATTTTGACGTAAATTTTTTCAGTGAGTATAATTAAGCGTTTGGTGGCAAACGCTTTAAATGGATGTGTTTCAATCGAAGAACGGGGAATGGGGAAGGGCTGTAGGCAGATGGATTTTGTAGAGATATTCCCAAATCTCTTGTTAAGAGATACTCTTTCAATTTATATCATTGATTAAGTGAGGGATAAATCAAGTTTTGGAATGACAAGCTAAACAAAATCAACTTTTCTTTAAGAATCTCGGAGCGAATCCAAGTTTTTTCACTCAAAAATTTTCAAGTTCACATAGGATTATGTAATTTTGCAAAAGAGAAGAGTATCTCTTAACAAGAGATTTGGGAATATCTCTACAAAATCCATCTGCCTACAGCCCTTCCCCATTCCCCGTTCTTCGATTGAAACACATCCATTTAAAGCGTTTGCCACCAAACGCTTAATTATACTCACTGAAAAAATTTACGTCAAAATCTTGATTAGCTCCAAAACTATTGCTAATTTTGCACCATCAACCAATGGAAAGATGCCGGAGTGGTCGATCGGGACGGTCTCGAAAACCGTTGTACCCTTACGGGTACCCAGGGTTCGAATCCCTGTCTTTCCGCAATAAAGAGCAGCCGCAAGGTTGCTCTTTTTGCGTAGAAAGACGGAGATGAGAGCCCTGGAAGGGTTCGTCATCGCTTTAGCGCTTGCGAAGCAAGAATCCCTGTCTTTCCGCAATAAAGAGCAGCCGCAAGGTTGCTCTTTTTGCGTAGAAAGACGGAGATGAGAGTCCTGGAAGGGTTCGTCATCGCTTTAGCGCTTGCGAAGCAAGAATCCCTGTCTTTCCGCAATAAAGAGCAGCCGCAAGGTTGCTCTTTTTGCGTAGAAAGACGGAGATGAGAGCCCTGGAGGGGTTCGTCATCGCTTTAGCGCTTGCGAAGCAAGAATCCCTGTCTTTCCGCAAAATGGAGCTGCAAGCATCGCTTGCGGCTCTTTTTTTGAAAGTAGGGACATCGCATGCGATGTCACCTCGGTCCACGAGCCTGAAAGGCTCACCCCTATGGATAACCCGGCACTACGAGCGAAGCGAGGTGTGCCGGGAAGTGCCCCCTAAATCCACAAGGGAGAACCGAACCCGCAAGGGTTCATCCATCGATAGCAGTGGGTAAAGCCCGCAGGGCGGAACCCACGGAAACAAGCATCCCCCACAAAATCCGATTCTGAAAGAATCATCAATCTACAGACCTATTTCCACCCTCGGCACCCGCAGGCTATTTGTCGCAGGTGAAAAAAATTTCAGGGGGTGGGACAATTTGTGGGTAAATCCCCTCCATCCATGCATTACCTTTGCAAAAAAATCAATCTAATACTAACCCAAAATGCGCAACACCGTCCACATCCCACGCCCCCGGCGCGAGGTCCTCATGACCTCAGCGTCCTACACCGCGTCATTCCGAATGTGGCGCGGCTTGCCCTTAACACACCGCCAATCATGTCTAATCGAAATCCTCGAGCGGCTGCGCCACTCCGCCGCCCGCTCACCCCGAGTGTTCATCAACGACCCCGAAGACCGCTACGTCAGCCTCATCGC
>WFMA01000198.1 GCA_009177195.1 Bacteroidales bacterium
TCAGTCTTTTATNTACTTTGCCGATGCAGAAGCGCGAAAATATAGTTGTCAAGATTTGGTCGGTGGTTATGGTGCCGGTGATTTCGCCGAGATAGTGGATTGTTTCTCTTACATCTTGCGCGATAAAATCCCCCGAAATTCCGGCATTCAGCCCTTCAATCACTCGCATTATCGCTTCCTGCGCTTTCACGAGAGCTTCGTAATGGCGTGCATTGGTGACAATTCTGTCGCTTTCCCAATTCTTCACACCTGAGGCATCCAAAAGTATTTTCTTCAACAGGTCTATTCCATCTCCATTTTTCGCCGAAATAGCGATTTGCTTATAGCGCTCGGGCAAATCAATCTCCTTTTCCGATAGGTCATTCTTGTTCTTCGCCACAATTATTACCGACAAATCATCAACCCTGGCATCGATTTCGCCAAGCATACCCCTGATTTTTTCGTCACTCTGACTCGGGTCAACGACCAATACAACGATTTTTGCTTGTTCAATCTGCTTAAACGAGCGCTCGATTCCAAGTTTTTCCACTTTGTCGGAAGTGTCACGCAAACCCGCCGTGTCGATTATGCGGAAATTCACTCCGTCAAGTTCAATGATCTCTTCCACAGTGTCGCGCGTGGTGCCGGGAACATCGCTCACGATAGCTCGCTCATCCCCAAGCAAATTGTTCAACAGCGTCGATTTCCCCGCATTAGGAGCTCCGACCAAAGCCACCGGAACCCCCGCCTTAAGCGCCTGTCCATCGGCAAATGACGATGCGAGACTCGACACCGTATCATTCACCTCACCTGCAAGTTCAAGCAATTTTCCACGTGATGCAAATTCCANATCCTCTTCCGAAAAATCAAGTTCAAGNTCAAGCAGCGAAGCGAGATCNATCAATTTATCACGCAAATCCGANAGATGGCTTGAAAACTTCCCTTTCATCTGGCTGACAGCGATTTTGTGCGACGCCCTCGACGAGGATGCAATCACATCGGCAACAGCCTCAGCCTCGGCAAGATCCATCCGCCCCGAAGCAAACGCCCTGCGCGTAAACTCTCCCGGTTCCGCCAAGCGGCAACCATGCTTTATCAATATATTTATCAGCTCACGCTGAATCCATAACGATCCGTGGACGGAGATTTCTACAACATCCTCCCCGGTGAAAGATGCCGGAGAGCGAAACACCGTCACAACGGCATTATCAAGCACTCCTCCCCTATCATCCGACAAGTCACCCAAATGGGCAGTACGCGCTGAAACTTCAGCCAGTTTTTTCCCCTGCCAGATTTCTTCAACAATTCCAATAGCATCCTTGCCACTAACCCTCACTACCGCAATGCCCCCCACTCCGGGAGCAGTCGAGACAGCACATATCGTATCTTCAGCCGATTGTATCATAATTCATGCAAATTCTACTTTTTTGTTCATTCCCCAGCCATCACCTGGATTTCAAAGTGCTCCAATAATGGAAGCGGCATTGCGACTCAACCTCGTTCTCTATCGAATCAGGCAATTCTGAGAAAAAATCATGTCCCGTGACACGTTCAACGCTGTCAATCGACACTGCCGCCGCCTGCATTCCACCCTCGACATATCCGTTATTCATCAAGAAACCAATCCCTCTTGGCGGATTTGCATAAGGCGACAGAATCACCTTAAAAAAGCGTTGAGGCACCACCACTCCAGTCGCCCCTATCGTCTCGGTCAACTCATCGCTCAACACCGGTCCGGCAACTATCACAATCGCGCTGTCAATGCGCGCCCAGTTCCGGCACTTCTCTTCAAGACGTTTCCACGCCCCCGAATTCAATGATTTAACTTGCGGACAAATATTGGTCATATAAAAAGACTGCGCCATAGCTTCGGCGTCCCATTTCATATCGCCGGCAGGAGCCATGTGCCCGCGGTCATATCCCGAATAAGAATAATCCCATGGATTGGCGCAACCCCTAATCGACGGATCAGCCATAAAATCCTGAGCACGCGGTTCCGAGCCGTCAGCCTCATTTCCGGTCAACTCCCACGCCACCCAATTAGGAACATGCTTCTCCGCATTAAACGACACCGTCATTCCCTTATATCTAATAAGCGTGTCCGACAATTCCGATGCCGTAATCACCCGCTCAAAATCACCTTTCAAATCAACATGCCTGGAGCCTTCATCCGCATTGCAACCCGCAAAATGGAGCGCAATCCCTACTATTACCGATATCTGTGCCAATATTCTCATCTTATCTGCAAAAATACAAAAAATAAGCCCTGTTACAAACTTTATTCTTTAATTAGTTCCCTGATTATTTTTTCATAATGAAATCAGTTACAGTTCTGCAAATGCGGATTACGCAATAACAAAGATAGATAATCAATAATATTTAGTATTTTTGCAATAAAATATNCACCCCNATTATGACTGTGACAAAANAAACNCNTACCCCTAATAGTTTGCCTCTTGCTCAAGCTCAATTGCTTTGGAGAAATATTCAACACCTCAAAATGCTTTGATTTGTTGTGTGCTCCCCAGTATATCGAAAAATTAAAATCCGACCCACGTTTCTCCAGTCTTTTTTCCGATACTGTTTTCGTTGCATCCCTATCAGATGTCAATTCAAATACCCGTGCCTCAAAACTATGCAACCTATATGCCGAATTGAAAGGCGACAAAGACAACCCCGATAAATGTTTACAACTTATTCAGAAGTTGGACAGCATTGCAAACAAAACCGAATGGGCAAGCGCCATTTTGTCGGTTCAACCACAATTGCAATACGTCTTGGAGCATCTGACACAAAACGGCTATTCCGACATATTGGGATGAAAAAGTTTATCCCAATCTAAAATCCCACATTGACAATTACAATTTGGATAAGACTCTGCTCAAATCAATCAACTCAAGTCTCAAGGATTTTGCGCTTCCTGATTCCATCCCCGACACTCATTCCAAGATCTTCATTTTGGATATAGATAATGCTTTTAATCTCTCTGACGAATCATTTTGCTGCACGCCCCTAATTCTTGACCCTGAAATTGAAAAACAGTTGCGCCTGAATTTTGTGAACATTTACATACATGAAAATCTACACAGTCTAAACATTTCGCCTGACCTGATGGGTAAATTAAATGAGCTTTATAACGATTCTTTTTATAAAGAAAAGGAAGAGGCCANNGAAAANTCNCAATGAANGAGGNAACGGANGCATTTGTAGTCCGCCGCCGAAGTCTTCATCTCAAACAAATTAGGACTCAGGGACAATCAAAGTGTCTATGATGAATTCCTGCAATACGTCGATGGCAGTTTAGTATTGGCGCCAATCATCTATGTGAACCTCCCCAATAGGACTAAAGACGAGTCTTACAATGATTTCCTGCTGCGATTATTTGCCGAAGGAGCTCTAAAAGTCGGCAATATTGAGCAAAGCCACAATAACGCAATGAACCTCCTTCGTTCACGAATAAATAAATAATCGCAAATTTGACACGGCTGTAAAAATGCTTTGGCAAAGCCTTTCAATTCTTTTGCCGTACGCATCACGGAGCACACAGGATCGGAAATATAAAGCTGAACTACTTCTGCCCCGGCAACCTTTCCTGAATTTGTGACAGGCACAACAAATGCTAATATTCTCATCTTATCTGCAAAAATATTAAAATAGCAATTTTTTTGATTGAAAAATTTGGTTTATAAAATAAACCTTATTACCTTTGCTTCCGAATACAGAGTGGAATCGCGCGACTGCTCTGTTTTTTTAAAAAGAAATGGTTTATAAAATAAACCTTATGTTAAACATCAAACTCCTATAATATGGAAGACAAAAAACTTACTGAAAAAGAGAGCCTTGAAATCATTACTTCAATGATAGCTCGCACAAAACAGCGCTACCTCGGAAGTGGCAATATCCTACTCATNTGGGGCTACCTTGTTNTACTCGTATCCNTACTCGTATGGNGNCTTCTTGTNAGCACCNGACANAATGAATGGAATTGGCTTTGGTTTGCCATTCCAATCATAGGTATGCCGACAACGTCCATAATGGCTCGCCGCGAAAAGCGCGACTACGGCGCGACAACCTACTCCGATAAAATAACATCACGCCTTTGGACAATCTTTGGAGTGTCGGAGATTATTCTAACACTGATTTGCCTTGGCTTCGCCATTATCGGTGATATCAACTGTTGGGGCGCAATGTTGATCTACTCTCTTCTTCTTGCTCCCGGAGCAGAAATAGCCCAAGGTCTCATCGTTAAGGAAAAGAGTCTTGTAATCGGAGGAATTATCGGTTTAGCTGTGGGACTGATTGCCCTATGCTGTACTGTCGGTAGAATCCCGCTCGGGGCTAACTGGTTCATGCCACTGTTCATTCTCGTATGGATAGCCATGATGATTGTCCCCGGTCATATAATTAATCATAAGGCAAAAGAGAAATGAAAGAACTGAATCCGCTTCTACATTCGCAACTCCGGCTTGCCANAATGTCCATTCNGATGAATGTGGAAGAAGCTGATTTCGTTTATCTCAAAGAGAAAACCGAATCCACTGCCGGAAACCTAAGCGTACAGATNGACAAGCTTTCTTCCGCAGGTTATATAACTGTTGAANAAGGAATGTCTGGCAAGCGCCCGAGAACAACNTGCNCTATCACAACGGAAGGTCAAAAAGCTTNNGAGGAGTATGTTGAAACCTTGAGAACTNATCTCAACCTCTAATTTATACCCTACGCTCGAAATTTCAGGCGTAGGGTATTCCTATCGAGATAAATCCTTATTTTATTGAGAATCAATTGCTAAAGTTCTTTTAAATGAGCTACTGACTTGATGCTTTAAAGCTCTCGGTCAATGGCTCATTTAATTATTGAGTATCTCCGCTATTCCAACGTGAATTCACATGATGAATGCGGCTCGTCGCTTGCCGAGGCGACAGTGGCTATAAACTTCCCCGGTTCAGCGACCCATCGATGATTATTTTCATCAAAATAGCTCAGATCGTCTTTATCAATCGTGAATGTCACATATTTTGTCTCGCCCGGCTGTAAAAACACTTTGGCAAAGCCTTTAAGCTCTTTTGCCGGACGCATCACGGAGCATACAGGATCGGAAACATAAAGCTGCACCACTTCAGCCCCGGCGACCTTTCCTGAATTTGTGACAGGCACAACAAATGTCATCTCATCATCTGCGCTCATCACAGCTCGGTCCGATTTCAATTTGCCATAATCAAAGGTTGTGTAACTCAATCCGTGACCAAACNCAAATAGCGGCGCGANCCTCTTTGTGTCATGCCACCGANAGCCCACAAGTATTCCCTCATCATAACTATTGTCCCATATATTCTCATCTCCCCTCTTCACTCCCGGATAACTGCCGGTCGCATGAGCTCCAACATCATCCAGTTTCACGGGGAAAGTAAACGGAAGTTTGCCCGATGGATTAACCTTGCCAAAGAGAACATCAGCTATCGAGTTGCCCGCTTCCGAGCCCAAGAACCAAGCCTGAACAATAGCCGGCACCTTTTTCACCCAAGGCATCGCAACAGCGTTACCGCTCACATTTACCACTACCAGATTCTTATTAACCGACGCAAGCGCCTCGATAACTTCATTCTGTCCGTAAGGCAACTCAAGGTTTTCACGGTCAGAGTCCTCGCAATCCTGATGCTTGCTCTTATTCAATCCGCCAATAAAAATCACATAGTCAGCCAATTTTGCTTTCTCGACCGCTTCGACTATCAACTCCTCGGGCGAGCGATTCTCCGAAAGGTCCTGCCCCGTAGTCACTCCATTATAAGCGCCCGACACATCCCCCACATATCCCCGGGCATAGTCCACCGTGCAGCCAAGTTCACGAGCCATGTTACTGATTCCTATATACGGCAGAATCTCATGCTGGACTTTCAACGACGAACTTCCGCCGCCCACTGTCATCATTTTTATCGCATTTTCACCCACAACAAGTATGCGGGGCTGCTTATCCGCCTTAATCGGGAGCACCTGACGCTCATTTTTAAGCAGCACAATCCCCTCATCACCTATTTTACGGGCGGCATCATAATGCTCATCACTGCAAAGAGAGCCGAAAGGCTTGTCAGAACGCATCGATGTCCGGAAAATCAATCGCAAAACGCGCCGTGCCTTATCATCCAGCTCCGCAGTCCCAATCTTGCCCTCCTTTATTCTCGAAAGATAAGGATTGGCGAGATAATAATTGTCATAGGCATTACTCTTGCCATTGGAAAGTCCGTTGGTCCAGCTGCCAAATTCAAGATCCAGCCCATTCCTTATAGCCTCGTCAGTGTCATGAGTGCCGCCCCAGTCGCTAATAACCACGCCGTCAAATCCCCATTCATTTTTCAGAATGTCATTCAAAAGATACTGATTGTGACAGGCATGCTGGTTTTTATACAAGTTATACGCTCCCATTATAGCCCATGTTCCGCCGTCGACAACAGCCGCTTTAAAGGCGGGAAGATAGATTTCATAGAGCGCGCGGTCGTCGACAATCACATTTGTCGTGTGACGATTCACCTCGTGATTATTAAGAGCATAGTGCTTCACGCATGTCGCCACCCCATTCTCCTGAACGCCTTGAATATAGGGTGCCACCATCTTTCCCGCAAGAAAAGGATCCTCGCCCATATACTCAAAATTGCGTCCGTTCAGGGGCGTGCGATAGATATTGACGCCCGGTCCCAGCAGAATATCCTTCTCCCGATATCGAGCCTCTTCCCCTATCGACCTCCCGTAAAGCAACGCCATTTCAGGATTCCATGTGGCGGCAAGACACGTCAAGGCGGGAAACGCCACGCATGAATCATTGCTCCATCCGGCTTGCTGCCATTCGTCCCACAGCACCTCGGGGCGAATCCCGTGAGGTCCGTCGGTTGTCCATAGTTCAGGAATGCCAAGACGCTGCACCCCGCGGGAACTGAATTTCGACCGGGCATGAAGCAGCCCTATCTTCTCCTCAAGAGTCATTCGTGACAGAGCGTCTTCCACCCGCTCCTCAATAGACTTTGATTCATCCTTATAAACAGGAATCTCCCTTTTTTGCGAGAATGAGCTCAAGGCTATAAACAAAAAAGCGATAGCGCAATATGTGGATTTCATGGATCTCATTTCTTAATCAGGTTTAAATCGTCTCCAGTTTCTGCTTGCGCGCCAACGCCTCCAAGTAATAATAATCGGCATAATTTAGCGGAACGTCAACTTCGCTTCCTCCGGGATGATTTCCGGTAGAATGCAACAGAAGAAAACCATAATTAGTTCCCGGTTCTGCTTGATAATTAGCTCCAAGACTTTCCACTATCTTGTCAGCGTAAGCTTTGTAAGCGGCACCCTTTTCAGGCGCGGCATAGGTCGACAGCTCGTAAAGAGCCGATGCGATAATAGCTGCCGACGATGCGTCGCG
Organism: Bacteroidales bacterium; assembly: GCA_009177195.1. Classification (GTDB taxonomy): domain Bacteria; phylum Bacteroidota; class Bacteroidia; order Bacteroidales; family Muribaculaceae; genus Muribaculum. The sequence continues at coordinate 7,385 of WFMA01000198.1, forward strand.
GGCAACATCACGGTTCACGTTTTCAGCAGTGCAATTATTCACCGAAGCCATTTTCATGTCCCAGTAAGGAATCCCGTCGCCGGGCATATTAGGCAACGCCATGATAAAATCGGCTATACGTTCAGCTTGCTTCTGATAAGCCTTGTCGCCCGTAAACCGGTGGCACATCGTAAACCCGTAAAGCCCCCATGCCTGTCCGCGGCTCCAATAAGAATCGTCTGAATTGCCCTGACTCGTGTACTTACCCCTTACTGCGCCGGTTTCCGGATCATAGTCCACCACGTGGAATGATGAATAGTCGTTGCGGAAATGATTTTTCATCGTTGTATTGGCATGGGCCACCGCCACCTTCCAAAATGTCGAGTCCCCCGTAAGTTCAGTCGCGCGGAACAGCATTTCAAGATTCATCATGTTGTCAATTATAACCGGAAATGTCCATTTGTCTCGATGATGGTCCCAGGAACGGATGCTCTTCACCGTCGGGTTATATCTCGTCATTAAAGTGCGGGCGCTCTGCAGCACCACGTCCTTGTACGATCTTTCTCCAGTCAGCTGATAGGCTTTCCCAAAGCTGTTGTTCATCATGAATCCCAGGTCATGAGTCCCTTTATGCCATTTTGCATCCTCGATAGGCCAGGTCCACGAAATCGCAAGCTCCCGCCAGGAATCGTCATTGGTGTAGTCATAAATCTGCCACAACGAGCCCGGGAAAAATCCCGAGCACCAGTCACGCGAACCCACCATGCCGAGCGAACCGTCCTTACGGATAGTGCGCGGAACCACCCTCAGTCCCTTTGCGTTCCGCTCCTCGCGGCGAGCCTTGTCGGCCTCCTCCGCAGCATATTTCAGCTGATCGATAGCAAACGCATAAGCATTGTCAGCGTCATCAGCCTCATAGAAAAGAATGTTGAACCGGTCGGAAGGATTGTATATCCTGTTCTTACGATAAGTCTCCATATACTTCTTCGCGCGCTCCCTCATTTCCGGATCGACATTTTCATCTGTCAGGATCAAATACTTAGCGGCTCGATAAAGCGTCTGGCAAAGGTCCTGAACAGTTCCGTCTACACCTTTTATCTCCTGATAAGGCCACTCCTGAGCGTTTTCACCAACGTAAGGAATCAGGAAATCAGCGGCTTTATACACATTCCGCCCGTCAGCCGAAGTTTGCTTGTCAATATCCATCCCGAGCTTCTTAGCCATCGTCAGCATGTCGATGAAATGCACGAGATTATAGTGGGAATAATGGAACGAGATAGTGCGTCTCAATTCTTGAGGCTGCGATCCGTCGGGCTCGATCTGCGGGTAAATGCGTCGTTCAGGAAGAGCCGCCAATATTTCCTTCGCCTTGTCAGTCTTCCCAGCATACAGCAGCAACGCCACTATCTGAGTGTCGTAGGCAACACTGTGATTATTCGCCGCATTGCTCTCATCGATACCCTGCTGGCTGGTCATCATCCAGTCAGTCAGCTCGCCAAACCATTTCTTCAACTGCTTGCTATCCTTTGCTGTGAACGCCTTTGACTGCTCCAACAATGCGACTGCGTCAAGCATCTCCACAAATGAATAACTGTCAATCAGCCCGAAACTTCTACCCTTGTTATTATTTCGTCCCGGAATCATCTGCGCGTATTCCAGATTGGGATTCATCTTCGTCTCTTTGTCCAAAAACCACGTGCGTATCAGCTGAGTCGCCTTTTCGGCATATTTCTCATCGCCGCTGAAATAATAGGCGAGCGACAAGGTTATGATTCGCGTCGCCGTTGCACCAAGAGGATTTCGGTCAAGCTTGTTCAACTCCGGATTAGACTCTCCGTCACGACTTATGTACGGAAGTCCGTCGGGCTTCGACGGGTCAGGCCAGTAATATCGGGCAAGACTCATGTAATCATGCTTGTCGCCGCTCCCCGGCACCTTCTCCTTCATCATTACCGACAGCGGCTTCACGTCAAGCAAAGCGTCGGCTTTTGCGATCAAAGCCCCATATGCTTCCCGATAATAAGGCTTGTCGATATCGTTCTTCACACGAGCCAAGTGCTCGGCATTCCATATCGATTGCCCCTGAGCAATCGAAGCCACACATAACAAAATCAAGAAAAAGAATCTATTCATATTCAGTTTTTCATTTTACAATTAAAATTCACTCAATTTCAACCGCTGAATTTACCACATTAATCCCAATCCCGCCACCAAGTATATTTCATATCCTATCAAAATTGTTCCACCACCCCAAAAACGCACATCACCACCCCCAAAAATGCCCCGCCCCTCCCAAAAGCGCCTCGTCCCTCCCCAAAAAGTACGGACATCGCGCGCGATGTCACCNNTGAAACCNACCCACGCCAAACGGAATCCCCCACCCAGAAAAGGTCTGAAGGACCGTCAGAGAACAGCCCGGGGTGGAGCGAAGCGCAACCCCGGGTCACCGAACCCATCACCAAAGGAGTTCTGTAAGAACGACACCACCGCCCCTAATCCACGAGCCTGAAAGGCTCACACCTACGGCTAACCCCCACTACGAGCACGGCGAGGTGTGGGGGGAGTGCCCCCTAAACCACACAAGGGAACCCGTAGGGTTCATCTCTCAATAGCCGAGGGTGAAGCCCGTAGGGCGGAACCCTCGGAAACAGGCATCACAAAAAATCCGATTCTGAAAGAATCATCAAGAATAGTCGCCTTATGCGGCACTTATAGCGGGTCAATGTAAAAACATGGTTGTTAAAATATGAGGAAAGATGGTTAACTTTGTTGGATGAAACAATTGCAAGTATTGAAAACGGTTTTTCCGGAGGTAATCACGGATAATTTCGAGTTT
>WFMA01000050.1 GCA_009177195.1 Bacteroidales bacterium
AATCACCATGAAAAGCCATGTGAATCTCGTGGTTGAAAAAGATGCGAAACTTCAGTTTGTATTCCAACCCGAACTCTATCCCATCGTTCCCACTCGCTGGGAGGGTATCGACTGCTGGAACCTGTCGCCATGTATNTACGCNTACCAGGCTACNGANGTCGCCATNACCGGTGAAGGAANAATTGACGGCGGGGGCACAAACGAAACATGGTGGAAATGGTGTGGAGCCGCTCATTATGGTTGGAAAGAGGGTATCATCAGCCAACGCAACGGCAGCCGCGCCCGCCTTCTAAAAATGGCAGAAGACGGCGTTGACATGAACGAACGCCATTTCGGTCCTGAGGACGGACTTCGCCCGCAGCTCATAAACTTCAATCAGTGTGACGGAATCCTCATTGAGAATGTGACCCTCCTGCGCTCGCCTTTCTGGGTGATCCACCCCCTGCTTTCAAATAACGTGGTGGTGCGCGGCGTACACATCAACAATGACGGACCTAACGGCGACGGTTGCGACCCTGAGTCTTGCGACGGCGTGTTGATTGAAAACTGCTTCTTCAATACCGGCGACGACTGTATCGCCATCAAGAGCGGTCGCAATAATGACGGACGTCTTTGGGAGCGTCCCAGCGAAAACATCATCATCCGCAATTGTGAAATGCAGAACGGACACGGCGGTGTCGTGATTGGAAGTGAGATTTCAGGCGGCTGCCGAAACGTCTATGCTGAAAACAATCGCATGGACAGCCCCAATCTTGACCGAGTAGTGCGCATCAAGACCAACACTTGCCGCGGCGGTATCATCGAAAACATCAATGCCCGCAACATCACCGTAGGTCAATGCGGCGAGTCNGTGTTGAAAATCAATCTCGATTACGAGCACAATGAAATATGTTGCCGCGGTTATCTCCCCATCGTGAGAAACGTGAACCTCGAAAACGTAACTTGCGAAAAGAGCAAATATGGTGTTCAGATCATCGCACTCGACACCTGCACCAACGTGTATGACATCAATGTTGTCAACTGCCACTTCAACAATGTAGCCGAGGGCAATTTCATCTCAGGACTCACCCGCGACATCAATTTCAAGGATTATTATGTGAACGGAGGTCTTTGCCTAACTGAAAAGCCCTACAAGAACTATAGCCAATGGATGACCGAATCAGAAATGAAACGCGAACCCCGAAGCTATATGCTCGACTTCTCCACCCACCCGAAATGGAGCTATGTGATGGGTATTGAACTTGAAGCGATGCTTGACACTTATCTCAAATATGGCGGAGAGCACATAAAGGATTATTGCAAGCTCTACACTGACACGATGATCAATGAAAAGGGCGAAATCCTGCGCTACAATCTTGAAGATTACAATCTTGACAACATCAGAACAGGACACTTTGTGTCGCGCATGTATCAGCACTTCCCCGAGGAGAAAAACCTCATCGCCATGAAGACTCTCATGAAGCAGATGAAGGACCAGCCCCGCACAAAGGAGGGCGTTTACTGGCACAAGGCTATCTATTCTTATCAGGTGTGGCTCGACGGCATTTTCATGGGTCTCCCCTACTCTACTCTTACTGCCGGAATGATTCTTCCGAAAGATGAGGCGGACGCTATTTATAACGATGCTATCGACCAGGTTAAAAAGACTTACGAACGCACCCTCGACCCTAAAACAGGTCTCAACCGCCATGCTTGGGATGAAAACCGCGACATGTTCTGGTCAGATAACGAAACCGGTCTCTCACAGCACTGCTGGGGACGCGCTCAGGGATGGTACACAATGGCTCTTATCGAGCTACTCGACGCTCTGCCCGAGGATCACCCTCGCCGCAACGAAGTGATCGACCTTCTCCGCAAGGATCTCGACGCTGTGATCAAATGGCAGGATAAAAATTCGGGAGTGTGGTATCAGGTTATGGACAGTCCGGGGCGTGAAGGCAACTACCTTGAATCAACCGCTTCATCGATGTTCGCTTACTCGCTCCTCAAAGCTTACCGTAAAGGCTACCTCGGCGAAAAATATCGTGACGCCGGTATCAAAGCTTACCGTGGCATCTTGAATAATTTCATCAAGGTAAACCCCGACAGCACCATCTCTCTCACCAACTGCTGCGCCGTTGCAGGTCTTGGTCCGGGTCTAAGCCCCTCAGTTCTTAAAGCCGCGCCTAAGGTTAAAGAGAACAAACGCCGCGACGGCTCATTCGCTTACTATCTCAGCGAACCGATCCGCGATAACGACGCAAAAGGTATCGGTCCGTTCATCTGGGCATCGCTCGAAATGGAAGATCTCGGCTACAACACTGAAAACGTATCACAGCCCATAGATCGCCAGGCAGTCGTAAGCCGCAACAACCCTAAAGTTATCAAAGCCGACCCACTCTCCTCACTATCGGTGGGAAACGGTCATATCGCAGCAACTGTCGATGTCACAGGACTTCAGAGCTACCCTAAATACTACAACACTGACGGCATTCCCCTGAATATCATGTCGGACTGGGGCTGGCACTCTTTTACCAACGATAAAAACGTGACTCACTCTGACACTGAAAAGGCGTTCAATCTTCACGGACAGTCAAGCGTTTATGCCGTTGAATACAAAACTGACGGACATAATAAAGACGCAACCGAATATTTTCGCGCCAACCCTCATCGCCTCAATCTCGGCACTATCGGGCTTGAGCTTCGCGATAAGCAGAACAATATCATTCCCATCGAAGACCTCACCGCTATTAACCAGGAGCTAAAACTGTGGGATGGTATAATTGAATCAAAATTCACCGCTGATGGAAATGTGGTCGAAGTCTCGACCGGCATTCTCGGAAATAAAGATTGCCTCTTCTCACGCATCAAAACCCCCTTGCTTGCAACGCAAGGGGCTAAAGTTGCATTCAACTTCTCCTACCCTACTGGAAAACATGCCGATGACGCAAACGACTGGACAAAACCGGAACTCCACAAAAGCGTGATCATCAACTCCGACAATAAGTCGGCTACTATCGAACGCACTCTTGACGGAACTAAATACTACATTCTAATCCAATGGGAAGGAAACGCTAAACTTGAGACTGCAGGAGAGCACTATTTCACCCTATCCACCGATGAGGATCTGCTCTCTTTTTCAGCTGAATTTTCAGAAAAGCAGCCCGTGAAAGAGGAAACTTCCTATTCTTACGACCAGGCAATCAAGGCAGTGATGAAGTTTTGGTCGGGATGGTGGAAAAAAGGCGGCATCGTAGACTTCGGCGAATGTACAGATAAACGCGCTCCTGAGCTTGAACGCCGCACAATCCTCTCGCAGTACCTCACTCAAATAAACTGCGCCAACTCAACTCCTCCCCAAGAAACAGGTTTGACCTACAATTCATGGTTCGGACGCCCTCACCTTGAAATGACATTCTGGCACATGATTGATTTCGCTCTCTGGAATCGTCCCGAAGTTTTGGAGCAGGTGATGGAATGGTACAATAAGACCGCTTATCCCGAAGCAAAGAAAATTGCTCAACGTCAAGGCTTCAAGGGAGTGCGCTGGATGAAGATGACCGACCCCGACGCAGGTGAAGCGCCGTCAAACACCGGATCGTTCCTCACCTGGCAGCAGCCTCATTACATCTATATGGCTGAAGAGCTTTATCGCATAAATCCATCTCAGGCAACTCTCGACAAGTACGCACAAGGCGTTGAGGATACAGCTGAGTTCATGGCTGATTTCGCATTGAAATGCGCTCCTAAAAAGGGAGAAATAAAGCTCTATGGTCAAACTGCGATGCAGGAGTCAATGTCGAAAGATTTCTCATTCAATCATCCGTTTGAACAGGCTTACTGGTATTACGCTCTCACCACCGCTCAGAACTGGCGTGAACGTCGCGGTCTCGCACGCAACGCAGAATGGGACATGATTATAAGCCGACCTCGCTCCTCNTACTGAAAAAGACGGTATCTNTACTGCCGGCGAGCCATTGAAACCATTTGACAAGAAATCAAAAGCTAAAGCTTTCGACCCTTACGTTTCTGCTGAACTCGCAGGCAAAGCCAACATCTCGGAAGAGGATTTCAATCTGAAATCACGCAGCGACCATCCCGCAGTTCTCGGCGCTTGCGCCCTTCTTCCCGAATCTCCTCTTTATAATCCTGACGTAATGAGAAAAACTCTTGCATGGGTTATGAAAAACTGGAACTGGGACACCACCTGGGGATGGGATTATGGCATGATCGCAATGGCGGCAGCTCGTCTTAACGAGCCCGACACAGCTCTTGAGGCTCTCCTTATTGAGAAAGGCAAAAATACTTATCTCGTAAGCGGACATAATTTCCAGGAGCCCAAACGTCTTCGCCTGTATCTCCCCGGCAACGGCAGCTTCCTTGACGCAATCGCCATGATGTGTGCCGGTTGGGATGGCAGTGGCGATGTATTGAACCCCGGTTTCCCGAAAGACGGCAAATGGAATGTTCGTTGGGAGGGACTGCGCCGCATGCAATAATTCAACTTCCAATTTTTCAAAATACTTAAGGGTGACGAACAATCGTCGCCCTTTCTTTTTCCAAAATAATCCGCTATATTTGCGAGCGCAACTCAACACAATCATTATGGCAGAACATAACGACCTTGGAGCATGGGGAGAGAAAATAGCGCGTGAATACCTTATAACAAAAGGATATACTATCATCGATCATGACACGCGAAAAGGCGGAGCCGAAATCGACATAATCGCGCTCAAGGACAACCGCATTATATTTATAGAGGTAAAGACTCGCCGCGACGGCTCGTTTGACCCGATTGAAGCCATCACTCCGAAGAAAATAAAAAGCATCTGCCGCGCAGCCGATAATTTTGTAAGAACCTACAACTTCCGGCAAGAAGTGCAATTTGACATAATCGGAATTGTCAGCAAATCGGAACACGAGTATAAAATCGAGCACATCCCTGACGCATTTTATCCGCCNNTNGGATAATAGTCATTCCACTGTAGCCTCGGGTTCTAAACCTGTCGGCTACATGTTGACCTTTCGACGGCGTAATGACGGATCGGGTTCTTTAAACAGGGCTTCCATCTCAGGGGGAATCACGAATATATCCTCCTTATCCTTAGGTCTCAATGCCTCATACCAGTGAAAATTGGACAGATAATAAATTGACTTGCGAGCCAAATATAATGGAGTGACCGTGCCTGTGACTTCAGGCCACATAATCATGCGTTCAATCTGCCTGCCGTTAAACCATGCAGTGAGGAAACTGCTCTCGGTGTTGACAATCTTATTATAGGTCGAGTCGTTTTCCTGAGGGAGAGAGATGATTTCCACGTTACCGCTCACATCAAGCTGACGCATATTGCCGAGGCTATCAAACAGAGCCAACATCTCCTTGCCGGAAATCTGATTATAAAATTCTCCGTCGACATGCTCAGCAACAAAACCGAATTCAGGCAACTTAGCCCAGTCAACGGTCGAATCATTAAAATGAGCCATAATGACACCGCCAAACACCTGGCGCTGCTCGTTCCACAAAATGGGATGACGATGCATGTACAGAGTGGAATCGCGTTCCAACATCGCCAAAGAATCACACAGCCCCTGCACGTCAACACGCCAGAATCTCACTTTCGGGTAGGCGGTAAGCACATGCGTCGAGTCATCGTATAGCATATATGCCCTGACTGTGTCACCGTGCATATAAAGAGTGTCGGCTTTGCTATATTCAAGAATCCGGGCATGACCGGTGGCATAAGCGCTGTCATTAACCTGATTATAGAAACCATAGTCACCGTCCAGAGCTACACTTTTCACCGAATCGGTCAATATCATATTACCCCACGACTCCCCATAACCTTTAACGTGATCATAGAAAATAGTATCGCCGGTGAGAGTGCTTCCTCTATTTGTCACGATAAGCGACCGGTTATAAAGCTCCGACAATTCTTTTTCAGTGTCATACCATCCGTCGTCAGTATAGACGGTAGCGCTATCGGTAACTATCACCGTGGGGCTTACGAGATTTGCAATGTGGGTCTCCGTATTATATTTCAGCACTTCAGTGGTGATTCTGAAATCTTCCTTCTTTTTGTCCTGCAGCACCACGTTATTACGGAACTCCNCATCCTTGGTATCAGGGCTATACTCTCCATAACCTGACGTAAGTTCATTTTCGACATCGCTGATGGTGCCTTGATTCTCATAATAACCGAGATTAAGCCCCATATCGTAGTCAAACACGTAGGTTGTGAGCTGCACGTCACGGTTTATGAGCCTAACGGGATCGGCACCGGCGCCATAGAACGTGGCATGGTCAGCCTCTCCGTCATACTCCAGCTGATCGGCATAAACAAAGAGAGTGTCGCCTTGCTCCATCTTGACATTCCCATAGGCATTCAATGATCCGGTCGTTTCAAAAAACAGAGCGCTGTCACAATACATGTACATTCCTCCCTTGCGGAACAGCACATTCCCGGTAACGACTTGATAATCGGAACTTACGCGCTCATCCATATAAAGTTTATCGGCACGTTCCAGAAAAACCCTGTCGCCAACATTGCGGTCCTCCTGCGGAATAGTCGGCTTTATGGGCAGGCGCTTGGCTTTTTGAGAAACAGGCAAAACGACCTTTTCCCCCGCTTTCTGCACACCCAATATAAACGACGGCGCTATCACAGCCAAAACAGCCGCAATAGCACTAAGTCGCATGTTAAACCGATTCCGCCTCATTCTCTTCATTCTGAAAATAGAGTATCGATTATTGCTGCTTTATCCAGCCTTTATGCTTGAACTCACAGTCACGCCATCCGTCCTCGATGCGCACGTAGGTGTCCTTGATTTTCTTTTCCACCCATTCCTTAATGATGCGTTGACGCTCGGAATTCTCATACATCTGTTTGATGAGCTGGTAGTCATCGCTGAGATTAGCCTTATGTCCGGGAATACGCGCTGAAAGCTTCACCATAGCCACGATATCATTATTACGCTTTGAATCCTTCATGAGGAACGGTTTGGAAATCTCTCCCACACTCATCTTGTCAACAACACGACTCACTTCCTGAGGCAGTTGCGACATTTCAAAACGCGATGTAGGCGGATGAACTTCGCTATTAATCATTATACCCTTGTTATTGCGGGTGTCTTTATCGCTCGACACGTAGGGCACGATATCTTCGAAAGTAAATTTCTCNGCGAGAATCTCACTTCTNACTGTGTCAAGATGATGGATAGCANCGGTNAAATCAGCATCNNANACTTTAGGACGCAACAGNATGTGNCGGGTATTGATGCNGTCGCCGCGNTTCTCAATGAGCTGGNTGATATGAAAACNGAATTGCGTTTCNACNNTTTTCNNCACCTTCTTAGTGNCGTTAANANTGAATGCCACGGCAGCATAGTCAGGGTCAAGGCTCGCTTNGTNTATAAAGCCAAGCTCGCCATACCTCATCNCGCTTCCGGGGTCCTCCGAATAAAGAATGGCANGNGTTGAAAAATCAGACTCGCCCTTATTGATTTTATCGGTAAAATCCCTCAATCGAGCTTTCACCTCCTCAACCTCCTCCACACGGATGGCGGGATGAAGAGTTATTATCTGAGTCTCCACCTGCAAGGGAACGTAAGGAATACTGTCGGCGGCAAGCTGAGCAAAATATTTTCTGACATCCGACGGTGTCACCTTTATATTCTTTGTCAAAGAATTCTGCACTTCCTGAACCATGTAGGTGTTTTTGACTGTCTCTCTCATAGTCTCCCTTATTTCGGGCATAGTGCGACGATAGAACTGCTCAAGCTTCTCCTGGCTGCCAAGATTGGCTATCATGTAGTTGATGCGGCGCTCGACTTCCGACTGTATCATGCTCTCCTGGACTTCCACCGAGTCAAGTTCCGCCTGATGCAAAAACAGTTTCTCAATGGCTATATTTTCAGGAACTATACAATAGGGATCTCCACCCAATTGCGGATTTTCATATAGCATATTCTGATACATCTCCTCCACCTCCGATTTCAAAATCGGTTGGTCGCCAATCCACCATGCGACTTCCTCCGCTATATTATTCTGAGCGGCTGCCGATAATCCCATGGCGGCAAGAGCACATATTAAGATTCCTTTCTTCACGTTTATATCTGTTATTTGTTATTCTTATCCTGTTGAGCGGCATCATTAACGCCAAGATCAATATTGACTTTCACGATTCCCTCACTCACACCTTTATCATAAAGTTCACGACGCAGATTGCGTTCATATTCCGGGCGACGCGCGCTTCTATATTGCTCGGCTATCAACTCTTCCACAAGACTGAACGGCATCACGCTTCCAGCAGGCAACAACTCGCTCACGGCAAGGATATAGGTCGTCCCGCCATCGGTTATTTCGACACGCCGCTCGCCGGTACCGACAAGTCTTCGAGAGATATCTCCGGGAAATTTTCTCGCCAATATTGGCAGTTGCATCCAGTCGTCACGAAAATACTCATACTCCATATTCCCGTCCATGCTCGCCTTTTCAAGTTTGTCGAGATCGTCATTATTCTTCGACATGACCCACTTTCTTATATTAGGCAGACGGCGGTCATCGGCAGGAATCCTGACAAATATCCCTTTCACTATCGGCGATGTGGAACGATAGTCCTCCTTATGCTCGGCATAATAGGACCGCAACGAATCTCGATCAATACCCCGCTCCGACTGACCGGCATACATAAGGCGGCTATATTCCCACATTATCAGTTCGTTCCGGTAATTTTCCACCATCTCATCGATGTGCGACATATCGCTGACGTTTCTTGCCGCAATCTCACCAACAAGTCTCGCATCTATCCATTGCCTCACATAAGCACGGACAAATTTCAAGCTGTCGTCAGGGGAAAGCCCGTAAGGTATCTTCGACTTCAATTCCGACCCGGTGAGCACCTGACTGCCAACCATCGCAATCGCTTCCTCATCGCTTTTCGNNACATNAATATCATGGCNTCTGCAAGAAGCNGNAGCCATGANCAACGANATTAATATGATGTAGGCGTGACGGTTCATTGTCGTGTNAATATCCAANNAGAATCAANATTACTAAATTTTCAGCTATTGCACTGATTTTAATAACTTTTTATCAACTTTTATAGGATATTTACGTTTCAATCTCTCCACCCACTGTTTTTCAAGCTCATTCTGGAAATCAGCGATAACAGCCCCCCTAACATCCAACATTTCTTCGGGACTATCGATAACACGCCCCTGATAAAGTGTCACATATTTCCAGGGACCTTTANCCNACGCATCGCCCGAGTTANACACCACCNCATCNANAACCTTATCATCACCTTTTGNGGCAAGGNCACGCTCCATTCTTATCTGCTTGTCAAAACGTGTATCTATGATTTCGGCAAGAGAATCAATCGAGGGGTGTTCAGTCTCCAGATATTTTGCAAACGCTTCTCCGATAGAATCATTGCGGGTATAGACCACATAACCCTTGAACTTTGAAGCATCCCATTTGTAATTGGATTTATGGGCTTCGAAATATTGTTTAAGTCCTTCCTCGTCAGAGGAAGCTTTTCCCCACACTTCCCGGTTCGCTATTTCAAAGAGCATCATTCCGTCACGATACTCGTTATAAATATTTCGGAAATCGGGATCGGTTGCAACAAGCCGAGCAGCCTCAGCTTCAATCAACCGCTCTTCCATCACTTTTTCAAGTTGATAATCAATAAAATCGGAAGCATCCTCANCNGAGAGCTTTGACATTGGCATCCCTGACGCAAACAGGTCGCCGGTAGTTATTTTTTTCTTATCAACCTCAGCGATGGTGACCGGATATGCTACCAATTGAGAGCATNTAGCTGAATCCAGTCCATCCTTCTTTGATATTTNCGATTTGAGAGCATCAATATCAGAATTGAACACCNATNCGNNATANNGNTTNTTTAGCAATTCGTAGCCGGCTTTCTCCGNANCNTTATAACGATCGTCGCGCTTCATGCTCTCAACGATTGCTTCCCTGACTTCGGCAAGAGGANGGACATCGCGATGCGATAAGCGTTTNACGATATGATAGCCGTAGGAAGTTGCGAATGGCTTGGAAATTTCACCGTCATTAAGCGTGAAAGATGTTTCTTCAAATTCAGGGACCATCATTCCTTTGCCGAACCACGGCAGCATGCCACCTTCGCGAGCGCTTCCGGGATCCTCGCTATATTGCTTTGCAATCGCATCAAAGTCGCCGCCGGCAACAATCACATCATAGATTGAATCAATCTTAGCCTTGGCTACAGCCTGCTCCTCAGGAGACTTCCCTTGAGTGAGCAACAGAATGTGCTGGGCAAGCACCTCTCCGACATTTTTACGTTCCGATTCAACCTTTATGAGATGAAGCCCGAAAGGAGTTTCAACAATCTCCGACAAGCCTCCGACAGGCGTATCGTAGGTAGCTTTTTCAAATGAATAAGGTAGCCTTCCTACGGGAAGGAATCCAAGAGTCCCCCCATTATATTTTACCGAGCCGTCGATCGAATATTTAAGCGCGAGTTCTTTAAAATCAGCGCCATTCAGAATGGCGGTCCTGATACTGTCAAGAGTCATCCTCGCCTGTTCCTTCATTTGAGGCGTGTTACCTTTGTCAAGCATTATGTGGCTCACTTCACGTTCCGTAAGAGTGTGCCTGTAAGCCTCATTCACAAGACTGTCCTCTACCGCTTGAACCCTTATGTATGGCAGCATTAATTCATGGCAATAGTTGGCGAATTCGGCTTTGAATGTCGCCATCGTGTCAACTCCGGCGGCTTCTGCGTCAGCCACCTTCATTTTATAAACAGAAAAGAGTTCGGCATACTCTTCCGGAGTGACGAGCTTATCCTGCTGCCCATTACTTTTGTGGAAAAAGTATTCAAACTCACTTACCGGAACCTTCTTTCCGGCTACAGTCATAATAGTTTTGTCACTTGTCTTCGCCATTGCCGGCGTTAAAGCCGACAAGGCGAGAAGTGACGCAATAAATGCGGTTTTCATTATAAATTCAAGATATTTACTGATGCGAAGCGCTGTAATTAGGAGCCTCGCTGGTGATAGCGACATCATGAGGATGGCTCTCTGCCACGCCGGCATTTGTGATGCGGGTAAACTTGGCAGAATGCAGCTTGTCTATATTAGCCGCACCGCAATAACCCATACCTGCACGGAGACCTCCAAGCATCTGATAGACCACTTCATAGAGCGAGCCCTTGAAGGGAACACGAGCGGCGATGCCTTCCGGCACAAGTTTGCGCGTGTCGGTCTCACCTGCCTGGAAGTAGCGGTCCTTCGAGCCTTTCTCCATTGCTTCAAGCGATCCCATGCCTCGATAGGATTTATATTTACGTCCGTTGTAGATAATGGTGTCGCCTGGAGATTCCTCTACTCCGGCAAGCATACCGCCAAGCATCACGCAATAAGCGCCGGCAGCCAACGCCTTCACAATATCGCCTGAATAGCGGATACCACCGTCAGCGATCAACGGAACTCCGGTGCCAGAAAGAGCCTTGGCTACGTCATAAACAGCGCTAAGCTGAGGCACACCCACACCGGCAATGACGCGAGTGGTGCAGATTGAACCGGGACCGATACCCACTTTAACGCCATCGGCGCCATTTTCAACGAGATAGCGCGCAGCTTCTCCGGTAGCTATGTTACCGACAACAACGTCGATTTCGGGATATTTCGCTTTAACTTTATGGAGCACGTCGACAACACCTTTGCTGTGACCGTGAGCCGTATCGATAACAATTGCGTCAACACCGGCAGCCACCAAAGCGTCAACTCGATCCATCACGTCGGAAGTTACACCGACACCTGCAGCCACGCGTAGACGTCCAAGCGAGTCTTTGCATGCGTTGGGCTTGTCCTTCGCCTTTGTGATATCTTTATATGTAACCAATCCCACGAGTCTGCCGTCGGCATCTACAACAGGAAGCTTTTCAATCTTATGTTCCTGAAGGATTGCAGCAGCATGGTCAAGATCGGTTGACTGCGATGTTGTCACAAGATTATCCTTTGTCATGACATCGTCGATAAGACGATTCAAATTCTGCTCAAAACGGAGGTCGCGGTTAGTAACGATGCCGACAAGTTTGCGGTCGTCATCCACTACAGGTATACCGCCGATATGGTACTCTTCCATCATTGCAAGAGCATCTTTCACGGTGCTGCCGCGCTTGATAGTGACAGGATCATAAATCATACCGTTTTCAGCACGCTTCACGGCATGCACTTGACGAGCCTGTTCCGCGATCGACATATTCTTATGAATCACACCGATACCACCCTCGCGAGCAATCGCTATGGCAAGAGGAGCCTCTGTCACGGTATCCATCGCGGCAGAAACCAGAGGCACGTTCAATGTAATGTTGCGTGAGAACTTAGTGGTGAGATCCACAAATCTCGGAAGAATTTCTGAATAAGCCGGAGGAAGAAGGACATCGTCAAATGTCAGTCCATCCATCTATACTCTATCGCCAATAAA
>WFMA01000220.1 GCA_009177195.1 Bacteroidales bacterium
TTCATTGAGCGGATGGTGAAGATGAATAATAACCATTGAAGAACATAAAAATTATTGCAGATAATGAGATTGAGGAGTTTAGTAAGCGTTCTTGCCGCATGTGTCGCATTAGGATTGTCGGCTCAGGCGAAGTATGGGCCTAATTGTAAAAAAGTAGGATAAAATCCTTGTAAGTCCCTATCTTCTATATCGATACGGTGAGTCTTGATTTAGAGGTCACTTTTTAACAGTTCGTTAACGCTTAATTGTAAAAAAGTAGGATAAAAGTCTTGCAATAGACTGGTGTTTAGTAACTTTGTACCATTAAAAACACATCAGATGAGCAAAAAAATGCGTGTTCTGTTCCTCCTTTAATGTGGTAAAGAATGGCCACAAAGCAGGTAAGCAGCTATATAAATGCAAAGATTGTGACCGTCAATTTGTTGGAGGCAAACGGATAAATCTCAGAGATGTAGAACGTGATTACATAGACGGTAAACAGACATTGGCTCAGCTATCCGTAAAGTATGGGGTCTGCATCAAGACTGTATGGAACATGCTTGGATCAATGCGTCACAAACGCGTGATATCCAAGGATAAGGATGTGATAGTTGAGATGGATGCAACCTATTGGGGGCGATATTTCGGCATAGTTGTAATAAAGGATGCATTCAGAAATAAAGTCTTATGGTACAAGTTTATCCGTAGTCATGAACGGGTGGAGGATTATGTCGAAGGTATTGATTGGCTGAAAGCACATGGATTCAGGGTATGGGGTATTGTATGCGATGGCCTCAGGGGATTGTTTGAGGCATTCCGTCCAATCCCCGTACAGATGTGTCAGTTCCATATGGTCTCGATAGTGCGGCGATATTTAACCAACAAGCCGGATCTGGAAGCTGCGCGTGAACTGCTGACTCTTGTCAAGACGCTTGCACGGAAAGATCAGGCTACATTCATGGCGGATTTGGATCAATGGCATTCACGCCATGAGGAAATACTCAAGGAGAAGAGTACCGATAACTTTGGAAAGAGACATTTTACGCGTCCGAGATTACGCTCGGCCTATCTGTCCATCAAACGGCATGCGCCATGGCTCTGGACATTCGAAAAGCACAAAGACCGTGCTATACCCAATACAAATGCCGGGATTGAAAGTTTCAACTCCAGATTGAAGACAACTTTGAGAATACACAGCGGAATCACAGCCGAACGTCGTATGAAACTGATAGAAAATTTCATTGCAACGCATTATTAAAAAGGTTTTCTTAGCCATGGAACCCCTAAAATAGTGCGAGACTGCCCACGCCGGTAGCCTCGCTCACTATTCCAGTGCGTTATTGGCTTATTGCTCGCAGGTTGCTCCTCAGCAGAGCCTGTTTCCTCTTCAGCCAACTCGCAAAGATACGCTCTTTCGATTAAAAAGTCATCCTACCATTTTACAATTAGGAAATAAAGGGTCTTTTTCATCCTACCATTTTACAATTAGTCTGAAGTATGTGTTCTATTTCATAGGCGACGGAATGGGTATGGGGCATGTCAATGCCGCTGAGTATTATAACCGCCTTGTGCTTGGCAACGATGAGCCGCTCTTGATGATGCAGTTTCCGGTGTCGACATTCGCGCTCACTTATTCGGCGTCGTCAAAAATCACTGATTCGGCTGCCGCAGGGACGGCTTTGTCGACAGGCACGAAAACGAAAAACGGCATGATCGCTATGAACCCCGACACGGTTGAGGTGATTTCTATCGCCCGAAAGCTGAAAGACGAGGGCTGGGGCGTGGGTATCCTCACTTCCAACGCTCCCGACGACGCCACTCCGGCATCGTTCTACGCCCACGTGCCTAATCGAAAAATGTATGACGACATCGACAAGCAGGCGGCTCGCTCGGGCTATGATTTTCTTGGCGGAGCCTCATTGCGCGGACGAAAGGATAAGGACGGTAATGATACCGGACTCGAGGCTGAGATAGAGAAGGCGGGAGTGAAGGTGATATATGGCACCGAGGCTTACGACGGTAGGGTGTCGGGACCGCTGTGGGTGCTGAGCCATGACGGAGTATGGGGCAATAACAATGATATCGGTTTCAGGGTAGACTCTATCGAGGGTGCGATGAAAATCGATGAGCTCACTAAGGTGGCTCTTGACCATGTGAGCAAAGCTTCGCCCGACAAATTCTTTATCATGGTGGAGAACGGATTGATCGACCATGGCGCTCACGCCAACGACGGCGGTTCGGTTGTGACCGAGGTGTTCGCTCTTCAGGACGCATTGAAGGTTGCCTACGATTTTTATCTGCAACATCCCGATGAAACCCTTATCGTGGTGACTGCAGACCATGACACCGGCGGTATCGCTATCTCCGACGGGCACCGCGACATGAGCCTGATAGGCGGTCAGGCGATCTCGAAGGATCATTTCGCCGATTATTGGCGCGACCGCATGAACGAAGGTAAAGTTCCCACCTGGGAGGAGATGCAGCAGATGCTGACCGACCGTCTCGGTTTCTGGACCCGCGTTCCGGTTTCAAAGAAGCAGACCGCCGAGCTGAAGCGACTGTTTGAAAAGAATTTCATCCTCAAGGAGAGCAATGACGAGAAGGGGCTTTACAACACCTTCAATGATTTTATCTCGGAGGTGTTTGCGGTCAATAACCATTGGCTCGGCATAAGCTTCATAAGCGGCAGCCACACTGCCAATCCCGTTCCGGTATTCGCTATAGGCGCCGGTGCCGAGAAGTTCAACGGGATGAAAAACAATGTGGAGCTTCCCGAAATAATATATGAGATAACCCGCAAATAAATTTTCTTTTAGCGAGGATTGCATTATCTTTGTGATATTGTAACCGTGCAGGCACGATATGCTGTCTGCGAAAAACCAGAATTGCGATGAGAACCAAGTATAAGAGAATTTTATTGAAGCTCAGCGGCGAGTCGCTGATGGGCAGTCAGGGATACGGCATTGACACTGTGAGGCTCAATCAGTATGCCGAGCAGATTAAGGAGATTGCCGATTCAGGGGTGCAGATTGCCATCGTGATTGGCGGCGGCAACATATTCCGCGGACTATCGGGCGCGTCAAAGGGGTTTGACCGCGTGAAAGGCGACCAGATGGGAATGCTCGCCACTGTGATAAACTCGCTTGCTCTAAGCTCGGCTCTTGAGGCTCACGGACAGAAAGCCGTCGTGCTCACCGCCATCAATATGTTCCCCATCGGAGAGCATTACAGCAAGTGGCGCGCCATCGAGGCGATGGACCGGGGCGCGGTGGCTATCCTTTCGGGAGGCACCGGCAATCCGTTTTTCACCACCGACACCGGCTCGGCGTTGCGCGGCGTGGAGGTGGAAGCCGACGTGATGCTCAAGGGCACGCGCGTCGACGGCATCTATACCGCCGACCCTGAGAAGGACCCCACGGCTACCAAATTTGCTGAAATAACCTATGATGAGGTGTACACCCGCGGATTGAAAGTGATGGACCTCACGGCTACCGCGCTGTGCAAGGAGAACCATCTGCCCATCATAGTGTTTGACATGGACACCCCTGGTAACCTCAAGAAGGTTATATCGGGCGAGCCTATCGGAACCCTCGTATATTAATAATCAAAAAATAGAAATACATCATGACTGACGTAAAGACTTATCTTGACCCGGCTGAAGAGAAGATGGAACTGGCGGTGGCATATCTTGACGAAGCGCTTGCCCACATCCGCGCAGGCAAAGCCAACCCTAAGATTCTTGACGGAATCAGAGTGGAATATTACGGAAGCGCCGTGCCGGTGGGAAATGTTGCGAATATCAGCGTTCCCGACGCACGCACCATCACCATCACTCCGTGGGAGAAATCGATGTTCAAGGAGATTGAGAAAGCTATAATCAATTCGGAGCTCGGCATAACCCCCGAGAACAATGGCGAGATTATCCGCATCTCTATCCCGCCGTTGACCGAGGAGCGCCGCAAAATGCTCGTGAAGCAGTCGAAGGCTGAGGCTGAGACCGCCAAGGTATCGGTGCGCAATGCCCGCCGCGACGCTATCGACGGACTTAAGAAAGCCGTTAAGCAGGGCATGCCTGAGGATGTAGAGAAGGATGCCGAGGCTACCGCTCAGAAGCTCCACGACAAATATTTGAAGAAGATCGACGAGCTGTTTGCCGCAAAGGAGAAAGAGATTCTCACCGTGTAATGCCACCTGTGGCGTTGCTCTATGGCATAGAAAAAGCGGATATCATTAGATGTCCGCTTTTTTGGTGCTGTGGTTTAGGAGAGCTTCATGTCAATGTGGAGACGTTCCTCAAGAATGTATTCCCCTGAGGTTTCTACGAATCCGAGCGACTTGTAGAAGTCGCGCAGGTAGGCTTGCGCTTCTATTTCGATTGCCGGAGAATTGGCTAGGGATATTTTTATCGCCTCCTTCATGAGCATTCTCGCCAGCCCTTTGCCTCGCGCCTCCTTGACGGTTAGGACTCTGCCTATCGATGAGTCGGGATGCTTTACTCCCGGATCGATCACCCTGAGATAGGAGAGGATTTTGCCATCCTCCACGGCGTAGAGGTGGGTCGAATGCTGGTCGCGGTTGTCGAGCTCCTGGCAGGGGCAGTTCTGCTCGACGATAAACACTTCGGCGCGGATGCGCATAATCTCATACAGCTCCCGGAGTGTCAGCTCTTCAAATCGTTTTATCTTGATTTCCATTGTAACTGTAGTTCTTGCCGCAAAGTTAGGAATAATTTCGCAGTTGATCGGGCGGTAGGCGGCTTGGTGGCATAATTCAGGGCGTTTTTATTTGTAAGTCAGATTATTTTTATACCTTTGCGACAGCATATCGCATGCGGAGTCCCGATGTGGGGTGACGTGGCGGGGTGCATTGCCATGGTGTTAAGCCTTGGCAAAGACATGTTTACAAAGCGTTTATCCGCGCTTATTCTTGACGGATCGAAATCTGGCAGTTTCAAAATCACAGTCGAGAATGAGGCAACGATAGGCGCCTTCGGGGTATGATATACCTAATAATGGAGTTATGTAGTGATACATTTCCCTATGTTCATATCATACGGCGTGAGGCTCCGCGTTGCTCGTTCTACTGTGATGGGCACATGCCAGAGCCTCGATTCGTGGGACGAGCAACAGATACAGACTCTCACGCTTTTTTTTTATAAGTCCCTATTCCGGAGAGACTGCAAGGGAGCAATCTACTGACCCATGAAAAGAGTCTTATTTTTATTCGTAATTTTGGCGGCTTCTTTTGGATTTGCGGTTCAAGCAGTGTCAGCCCCAAAGAAAGTGGCTGTTTATGTTGAAGGAGAGATGTCGAAATCCGACAAATCAATTGTTAGTTCCGCCGTTCTGGCACGTATGTCGGAAAATCGGGATTACATTCCGTATGAACGTAATACAGCGTTTATTAATTCCTTAGACAAAGAGCAGGATTATCAGCTTTCCGGAGAAGTTTCCGAAAAGGAGATTCGGAAAGTAGGCGAGCGTATGGGCGTGGACTATGTCATTGTTGTGAATGCCGTTATCTCGTCAGATGATCAGTGTCACATGTCAGCGCGGTTAATCAAACTTGAGTCCGGTGAAATAATAAAATCGGTGAACCTTAAGCGGGAATACGAAGGCTCTAAGACTATTTCAGCAATGGCGAATAATATAGCATATCGATTACTTAACAAGAGGTCCAAATAATGGTTGCCATGACTAAGTATATTTATATAGTTTTATCAATTTTATTTCTGCTGAGATTCGATGCGGTAGCGCAGGAATTGCCAAAGAAGAAAGTAGCAGTATATATTTCAGGTGACAATACTGATGCCTCCATTAAGAAAGTGTTTGGCTCGAAATTAGTTGGAGCCATTGCTCGAAGTGAAGGCTACGCCGCAGTAGAACGTACTGCTGAATTTCTTTCAGCGCTCACGGCTGAGAGTGACTACCAAACATCAGGGGAAGTCCGAGATAGTCAAATCGCGCATTTAGGGCAAAAATTTGGAGTCAAATACGTTGTGGCTGCCGATATTGCCGAGGTTTTCGATGAGTATTTTATTTCATCGCGTCTCATTAATGTTGAAACCGGGCTGGTAGAGCGGTCTTTTGATGCCAATGGAGCGGCGGAATCAATGCAACAGTTGGTAGCGTTAGCGGAAAAGATAGCTGATGGCATGATTATAAAACCGGAGCAGGAAAAAATAAGAAAAGAACAGGAAGCAAAACAACAGGCGGAGTTGTTAGCCAGGCAAGAACAAGAACGGATTAATGCAGAACGTATAGAGAATGAACGTCGTCAACAAGAAGCACGCCGCCAATTGCGAGCTACGGCAATCTCAAATCTCTTTCAGAGACTCGGCTATAATTGCTATCAATTGGGTAATTATATCGTCATGAACGATTTGATCAATGTTACGTTCGATTTCGACTCATTTAATCAAACTGTAGTAATTACCAACCAGGCTCCATCGGGATGGCAGTTGGCAAATGAAGAAATACTCCGGCTTGTTTCTCAATCAGGCAGGTATAACCGCAATGTTCCCGGAGCCTATTGGGTTGCTTTTCCTGTAAAAGCAAAGCCCGATATGTCGTCGGGTAAATTTAATAGCAAGAAGATGTTGGGAGTGTGGACAATTCCGGTTTATACGTTGGATATGTATTACCGACCCAAAAAGTCCATCGGCGAGACAATAAAGCAAAAAGGTGCTGAAGCTCCTTATCTTAAGAAAAATCTTGATAGCTATTTCACGGTTTACTATCGTCCAATGTTCACTGAAGCTGAGATTCAAGCTGAGATTGATCGCATAAAGTAAATTGAAAAATGAAGCAGCTTAATTTAATCATACTGTTATTGCAATACTTGCATCAGCGAGTGTCTTTGCCCAAGATTCGCCAAAGAAAAAAGTTGCGGTATACATGACCGGCACTACATCTGAGGAAGCATACAAAAAAGTTATTGGCTCTAAGCTGGTAAACGCAATTACAGAAAGCGGAGAGTATGCTGCCGTCGAAAGGACTGCCGACTTTTTAGCGGCTTTATCGGCTGAAAGTGATTATCAAACCTCGGGAGAAGTCCGTGATAGCCAAATTGCACGTTTAGGTCAGAAATTTGGAGTTCGATACGTTGTAGTAGCTGATGCCAGTGAACTTTTTGACGAATATTTTATTGCGGCGAGATTGATAAATGTAGAAACGGGTCTTGTCGAACGAGCATTTGATGTAAATGGTCCTGCCGATTCTATGGCTCAACTGGTATCTTTAGCGGAAAATGTAGCTAATGGACTTTTAGGAATCTATTCATCCAATGGAATATCGAGCAAACCTATAATCATTGTGCGCTACAGATAAAAATGGGAAGGTGGTATACATTCTTCCCGAGGAATGGCAGAAAATGCCAGAAAGTGAAAAACTTAATTATTCAAAAAATGGGATTTGCATTTGTGAGAATGGCGAAGGATTTATTGTTGCAATGAGAGACTCGGGAAGAGGTCTTTGGATTTCTTCCAATCAATACCCTACTAAAGAACAAGCCATCTTAATCAAGAAATATATAGAGGGGCTAAATAATGTGCTGCTAATATTCGGAGGGGAAGCGTTAGAATATGATGTATATTGGACTTCTTCAAATGAGAATGGTGGTGTCGTTTTCAGCACTAAGCCATCATGGATTGGGTTTTATTTTTCTCATCATTAGATGAACATCCAGAAAATACTGGAATCCGAAAAGTGCATCCAATAATGTAGCGGAAAAGATTGTGTGATGGGGATTTGGTAATTTAACCCGGATTTGGTAACTTTGTTACTGTGGTAATAATTACTGTGGTAATAAAGCATGAGATTCTATAATCGCACTAAGGAAATGGAGGAGCTTAGACGCATACAAGGACGCGCCTTTGCCTCTCGATCGAGGATGACAGTTATAACGGGACGGCGTCGTATCGGCAAGACTTCGCTTGCTCTGCGCGCCACGCAGGGAGAGTATCCTACGGTTTATCTTTTTGTAAGCAGAAAAAATGAGGCAGCGTTGTGTGAAGAGTTCGCCGGACTTATCGCTACGACGCTTGGGTGTTATGTGCCCCCCGAGATTAAATCATTCAAGTCTTTATTTCTGATGTTGATGGAGCTTGCCAGGACGCGCAAGTTTAATCTGATTATAGATGAATTTCAGGAGTTTTTCAACATAAATCCCTCCGTGTTCAGCGATATGCAAAACGTCTGGGATTCTTACCGCGACGATACCCATGTCAATTTGTTGCTAATGGGTTCGGTATACTCCATGATGCACAAGATTTTTGAAAATTATCACGAACCTCTTTTCGGTAGGGCGGATGCTATGATTCGTCTTTCTGGATTTGGCACGGAAACAATGAAAGAGGTTATGCGTGATTTTCGTCCGAATTATACCAACGATGAACTGCTCGCATTCTATACCATAACAGGGGGCGTACCGAAGTATATCGAGTTGCTTTGTGATGACACTGATTTGTCTATAGAGGGAATGCTCGATTACGTTGTGCGAGAAAACTCGCCATTTGTAAACGAAGGTCGTAATATTTTGATAGAGGAATTCGGCAGAGATTACGGATTATATTTCTCGGTGTTGAGCTGCATTGCATCGGGAATTAACACTCAGGGGGCGATTGAAAGCGCATTGGGCAACATTACGGTGGCGGGACATTTGAAAAGATTGATAGAGGATTATTCGCTAATTAAGCGAGTGCGACCAATCATGTCAAAGCCTCGTTCTCAGAATGTCCAATATGAGATCACCGATAATTTTCTGCGGTTCTGGTTCAATTATTTTGACCGAAACCAGACACTGATTGAATTGAACAACTTTGAGCANCTNCGNCATATNGTNTNTTCNGATTACCCGACNTTCTCGGGNCTCNCNCTNGAAAANTGGTTNCGGTTGAAGATGATGGAAAGCCANCNNTATNCTGATATNGGCTCATGGTGGGAACGCAANAAGGGAAAGGANGCGAATGAGATAGACATTGTTGCTCTTTCAGTGGATGGGAAGAGGGCGATTGTCGCCGAGGTAAAGCGTCAGCGGCGCAACTACGATCACAAGGCGTTCATGGAGAAAGTGGATAGCATTAGAGCGAGTATTTTATCGAAGTATGAGATAGAAACGCAGCTGTTCACATTGGGGGATATGTGAATTTAAGGGTGCATTTGGAGGAAAGAGTTTGAGGTCAATATTAATAAGACACTATAAATATGAACGCCAAACTGCTATATTCAACAAAAGAATTGTTTGATTCGTATCTGCGAGGTAAAACCTATTCTATACCACCTTATCAAAGAGGTTACAAATGGGATGCCAAAGACATTGAAAGGCTGCTAAAAGATGTAAATGACTTTTCTCCTAATGAAGAGCTGGATCTGTTCTACTGCCTTCAGAACATAACTCTTATAGAAAAGGGAGATTCATATAATGTTGTCGATGGGCAGCAAAGACTTACAACACTCATTATAATTCTGTCTTATTTAGAGGAGTATTCCCTGATTGAGGGATCATTACACTACAATGTAAGAAAAGAAACCGAAGATTTTCTCCAGGAATTCATATTCAAACGTAGTGATATAGGAGACATTAAGAACTGGGAGAATTTGTTGGAGATTACAAAGGGAAATGGGAAAGATTATGATTTCCAAGACGTGTATTATCTGTTCAATGCCTACAAAACAGTACAGTCATGGTTTGATGAAAATCCACAGGTCGTTTCATACATGAAGGACAAGATTTTGAATCACCTGAAGGTTATTGTTAATCTCCCCAAGAATATTGATGAACAGGAGCTCTTTGAGAATCTTAACGGAAAGAGAGTGCCTCTTGACGGTGCCGATCTAATTCGCGCTCTCATTATTACACGAGTCGCTAAGAGGGAGATAGGCGAAATGGATGATGCTACAAAGCAGAATGTTCTTATAAATGAAAGAAGGGTCAAGATAGGGCTCATGTTAGACTCAATCAATCTTTGGTGGTCGGACGAAAACAAGCAAACCTACTTTAAGCAATTTACTAAGGAAGTTAAGGAATCGGAACCTAATTCCGTGAGCTTCGATGATTCAAATTATCCGATAGACAATCTTTATAAACTTTACGCCATTGTATATGCGGACGGGAAGTTGAGCATGGATTTTTTTGAGAAAAAATCTATGGAGGAAGGATTTCTACAGGAATTGCAGATGCTTCAAAGGACAATTGATAATTGGTACAACGATCGAGAATTGTATCATATTATTCTTTTCGCCAGTATATATGCCGGCGAGGGGAATAAAGAAAAAGGTTTGCATAGGCTTACGTTTAAAGAATTGTTTTCATTGTGGAAGACAACCCGGCGGAAATCATTCATAAACAGCCTTAAAGGAAGAATTGCTCAAAATGAGGCGATTAAGGAATTACTACAACAAAAAGATATTTCTGACGAGGACAACGAAAAGAAGGCGTTCAGTGAGTCTTGGTTTGATAGAAGGCTAATATGTGTATCAACTTTGCTTGACATTATCAGTTTGTTGGCTTCAAAAAGTAATGCGAAACTTCCTGCAAAATACTTTAAGGCGCATAAGGAAGATTTTGAGCATATCTTCCCTCAGACTCCAATCGGGGATAGAGTTAAGGATAAGGGAAAACAGACTCAAATACTTAAACAATATTTGGAGATCATCAACCCTTCAGTTTCTGAGAACGAAAGAATATATATTAACGATAATGAGATAGATTGGGACAACCAGGAGTGGAAAGATAGTATCAAGACTAAGATAAATGCGATAATAGGGAAAATCATTCCTATTAATTCCTTAGGAAACATGTGTGTGCTGCATGAATCCGTTAATCGGGGGTATGGTAATGACTTCTTTTTGGAAAAAAGAATAGACATTATGAGTAAATCGCAGGAAGGATTTTTCATTAGGCGGCATGTATATGACGCTTTCAACAAAATTTTTGTGGAACGTCAGAACAATACTATTGACATGATGAGAATGACAAGATGGGATAGGTCCGACATTCTTTCCAGAAGAAAATATATAATAAATAGAATAAGTAATTATCTTAAACCTGCAAATGAGCAAGCATAATGCATATCTTAAAAATGAGAATCTACTAACTCTTTTTTCTTTGAATAATCTGATCGTGCCGGAAATTCAAAGGGAATATGTGTGGGGTAATAATAGTGATGTGCTGGAAAAATTCCTGATTGAGTTAGAGAAGAAAGCTGCTCCTTGTGAGATGTGTCATCATGTTCATACCAATAAAAATGTGAACGTGGGATTCTTGTATTCTTATAAACCGTCGTATGTGAGACATGAGAATGATAGGATTCTTGACGAATTTTTGATTGATGGACAACAGCGAATAACCACATTATTTCTATTGCTTCTCTATCGTGCGGCTCTAGAAGACCGCATTGATGATTTCATGGTGATATGTAGAGCCGATGAAGGCGACTTTGAAATGGGTTTTAACTATAAGGTTCGCAGTCTGACTCAGCAATTTCTGGTTCAATTGATTCAGTCCGTCAAGGCTGAGGGTGCGGCTGCGTTTGAATTTATTTCAGACTTAGAGGATACGCCTTGCTGGTTTTTGGATGATTACAAGAATGATCCAACGATAAACTCGATGATATCTGCTCTGAAATCTATCGGCAAGATATTTGGTGACAAATCAAATTTTTATTTCGATTACTTGCTGACAAATATTCACTTTTGGCATTTTAAAACTGAGGCTACATCTCAAGGCGAGGAACTCTATATCACGATGAACTCACGAGGCGAACAGCTGTCAGATAATGAAATGCAGAAAGCCAGAGTTTTGCCAAGTGCGGAGATGTTAAGATACGGCGTGGAATGGGAGAAATGGCAAACCTTTTTTTGGCGAAACCGAAAGGCAGGAAAAGGCAATAACCCGAACGCAGATAAGGGATTTAATAATTTTCTTGGGTGCATAGAAAATCTTGAACGCTTTAGTAAGACTTCAGGCGATCGCCTTGATGTGGAAACCATAAAAACATATATGGAGGGATTGCAGTATATATGCTCGCCTGAATTTGAAAAGCGGCTATCTGTATTGTATGATGGGCTGTACTGTGAATGGTTCAAAAATTTTATCCATTATCTGTGGAATGAGATAAATACCTATGATGGCAAATGGGATATCATAGACCCGCGAGGAGGAGACCAGGCTTTAAGGAATGACTATAAAAACAAGTCTATTGCCCGGAATAAGTCTATGCTATTTTGGCCCTGGATGACATATTTCAAGAGCTTCGGAGAAAAGATAGATGACGAACTACTCATAAGAATTTTGCACTTCTATTACGTAAGGTATCTGTGTTACAAGCGTTCTTCTACTTCAGTGGAAACCATTGTGAAATGCTTTGTTGATACTAAAGGAGAGATTCATTCCCAAGACCAGTCCATAAATGATGACGAAGAGGAAGACAATGTGAATAGCAAAATTTTCAGCGAGGAGGAAATGTTGCTATCGGAACTATATTTTTCCGGAGGGAACAACTCAAGGGAGATTGAATCAGCGATNTGGGAAGTTNAGGATTTTCCGTANNTCATAGNCGGGAAAGGNGTTGGCGGNAACACGGTGTTTGAATTTTTCAATACAAGTGGAATCATCGACAAGTCAGATGCTCTGAGGAGTGTGAGTGTGTTCAAGAAAAATATTACGTACCTATTAGGCAAGGATGATAGTAAGACTTCCCACATTAAAANAAAGGAAATACTGCTGTTCTATGTTTTTGAAAACAAGTGTTATTGGACCCAACAATCTCCGTGGTACTATACGAACTATGAAACAAGCAGTTGGAAGAGAATTGTAAGGAGTAGGCATTTTATAGAATTTTACAATGAGTTTTTTTGCAAAAGACTAAATGACCGGCTCGATAAAGAGAGTGATGATTTTTGCAAAAATATTGAAGTTGAACTAACGGAATTCCTTGAAGCTAAACGAAAAATATTTTTTGAAGAAAACAACATTATTGATCGAAACGAAAAGCAATGGAGCCATAGAAAGCTTGTCATTTTATATGATTTATTGGCGAACAATGGTGTTTGGGATGATGGTCATGAAAATATTGTGCTTTGGAAAGACCAAAATATAGAATCAAAAGACGGGATTTTTCTTGGGCAGGACACAATTTGGAAAGCTTCAAGATATTATGATCCTAAAGTTCAGGTTCAACTCAAGCCTGATTGGCGGGAATTTATCCAGAGATCCTATAATGTTCGGATTGTGGATTTTTCAGAAACTCCCACGGAAACAGAAAAACAATGAAGTGTCAGTCGGTGCGGGTGGCACGGGTGGCGTGGAGGGCGGCGCGGGCGTCGGCGGCGAGTTGGGCGCGTAGAGCGTCGAGCGACTCAAAGCGCTGTTCTTTGCGGAGGAACCGGAGGAATTCTAGTTCTACGGTCTGCCCGTATATGCAGCCGTCGAATCCTATTATGTGGGCTTCTATGCTTTCAGGGGCATCGGGGGAGTCGACGGTGGGGCGATGTCCGATGTTGACCATTGCCGGATAGGTGGCGCCGTTGTCAAGGCGGGCGCGGACGGCGTAAACGCCGTTGGCGGGAACGAGCCGGCGGGGATCGGCGGGGAGGATGTTGGCTGTCGGGAAGCCGATGGTGCGTCCGAGCTCTTTCCCGTGGACCACTGTACCTGAGAGAGCGTAGGGGTAGCCGAGCATGAGATTGGCTTGGGTGATGTCGCCGTTTAGGAGCAGACGGCGTATGACTGACGAGCTTACTTTGTCGCCCTCGGGGTTGCGATATTCGGGTGCGTGGATGATTTTTACGCCGGCACGGTCGCCGATGGAATCGTAGGCTGATTTTTCGGTGGGATGATCGTGTCCGAAATGATTGTTGAATCCGAGCACGAGTGCTTGCACGCAGTAGTCGTCGTGAAGCATTTTCAGGAAGTCGAATGTCGACATTTGCCTCAGGCGGTCGTCGAAGCTCAGGAGGATTATCCCCTTGACCGGAGTGGAGGCGAGCCGGCGGCTGCGCTCGGCTGGCGAGGTGAGGCTTCGGGGCGCTTCGCCGGGACGGAGCAGTTCGCGGGGATGGTTGGAGAAGGTGACAACTACAGGCGAGAGTCTCATTGCGTCGCTGTTGGCGGCGAGGGCTGAGATGAGGTGGCGATGCCCTGTGTGGACGCCGTCAAACATTCCTATTGCCGCAATGCGGGGCGTCGAAGTGTCGCCTTTCGTTATTGTCGGTATCATGCTGCAAAGATACAAAATCCTTGCGTATTATTAAAAGAAAGGAGTTCCCGCCGGGTTGGATCGGGGCGGGAACTCTGTATATGGAAGTGTTATGAGCGGTTGTCGGCTGTTCAGTCGATGATGGTCGATGGCAGGATTTCGAGGTCGCGGTGGCGCTCAGCTTTGATCATGTTGCCGTCGGCATCGAAATAGACATCGGTGTCGTATTCGCCTCTCTGTTCAACTTCAAACACGTAGAACGAATCGCTCGCGCGCTGATAGAAAGACACGTCGTCAAGGGTCCAGTCGCCATAGTCGCAGGTGGTGAACGCTGTCATGATGTCGGCGGGCACGTTGGAATATGGCGCGTCGTAGTCAATTTCGGTCATGACCCATTGCCCCTCTTTGCTGAACCACACGTCGTAGTCGTCGCCGGCTTTGTCAAATTCAGCAACGCGATATTGGTTGTGGCGGGTTTCCCACTTGGCTTTTACGTTGGGATAGAGTTTGTTTAACTCGCTTGTAAAGTCGGCAGTGGGGGTGAAATCGTTGTCGTCATCATCGCTGCAGCTTGCCAAAACCCCGACGCTCATCGCCGAGAAAAGCAGAACTGCAAACAGCTTGGTAAATTTCGTAAGTTTCATAAGTTAGTGTGTTATAGTATTTCTATAAGTTAGTGTGTTATAGTATTTCTCCTATAACACGAGCTGCTTNACAGTGGTTCTGCTTTTTACGATGTTTTAACAGTTAGGCGAAGAGCGGTGTCGACAGATAACGCTCGCCGGTGTCGGGGAGAACCGCCACGATGGTTTTGCCCTTGTTCTCATCGAGNTTGGCGAGGGTGATTGCCGCATACAGCGCCGCTCCCGACGATATTCCGGCAAGCAGTCCNTCCTGNTTGGCGAGCATGCGGGCTCCTGCGAAAGCGTCGTCGTTGCTGACGGTGATGACGCTGTCGACAATCGCCCGGTCGTAGTTGCCGGGCACGAATCCGGCTCC
>WFMA01000042.1 GCA_009177195.1 Bacteroidales bacterium
CCAGATGATTCCTTCAGAATCATTCCTTTCCCCGCATCTTTCCGGTTGGTTTCGCTACGCTCAACCACCGGCTACCGATAGATGAACCCTTGCGGGTTCTTTCCATCATCCCGTGCCATCGCATCCACCCTGCCATCGCCCCGCTGTGCTCAACCACCGGCTACCGACAGACGAACCCTCACGGGTACTCCTCCAACATCATGCCATCAATCTCAAATACGGAAACAACGATGCAAACCGAATCCGAAGGATTCATCCATCAATAGCCGGGGGTGGAGTCCGATGGACGGAACCCCCGGAAATCGGAAAATAACATTGACGTTTCTGAAAGAATCGTCACGGAAAATAAGGAGCGTCGGGAGATACCCCATTTTCTATCAACCACCCCCTAAGTTCGTCCAGATAAGAAATTTTCTTGTGATGCTCTTTCTGATTCTTAATATAATTTACGATCTTATCTTTATCTTGCAGAGAATAAGAAAAACAGCCGAAACCATCCTGCCATCCGTCCCATTTTGGCAGAATGGAATTTTGTTTTATAAACAGGCTCGATTCCCTCTTGACCGAACCAATGAAAGCGGACAATGCTATTGTTGGCGGAACACACGCTAATATGTGGACATGGTCAGGCATTCCTCCGATGCGGTAAACTTTAGCACCATATTTTTCCATAATAGAGAGCAACAGCGCATAGACCCGGCGCTCGTTGGCAATTTCAATGACCTTTTCCCGGCGTTTGGTGGCAAAAACAATATGATAAATCAGATTATAAAAGCTCATAAAATTTATATCTTTTCACAAATATAGCATTTTATCATTGATTGTCTGATGATTCCTTCAGAATCACCATCTTTTTTCCCCATCTTTCCGGTTGGTTTCGCTACGCTCAACCACCGGCTACCGATAGATGAACCCTTGCGGGTTCCTCCCCACCATCACGCCATCACACCGCCATTGCCACCGGCGCTCAACCACCGGCTACCGACAGACGAACCCTCGCGGGTTCATCCTCTCCATCTCCCCATCGCCCCGAATCAGCAAACAACGATGCGAACTGAATCCGAAGGATTCGTCCATCAATAGCCGGGGGTGGAGCCCGTAGGGCGGAACCCCCGGAAACCGAAAAACAACAGCGACGTTTCTGAAAGAATCGTCTTTTTTATAACTATGATGATTCTTTCAGAATCACCATCTTTCCCCCATCTTTCCGGTTGGTTTCGCTGCGCTCAACCACCGGCTACCGACAGATGAACCCTTGCGGGTTCACCCCCACAATCGCACCCCATCGTTTAACTATCGGGGAGTTGGTCCGGGTCATTTAGAGAGGGTGGGATTAATGACCCTGTTTATGAGGAGTGATGCCGCCTCAGATGAATTCGGAAGGCTTATGCGCTTTGGAAGGTCACATCCAAATTCCGAAGCAACTTTTGCAACCAGTTCATCAGTGTAGGTCAGTTCTCCATCAGCCACGTTCTCCACACCGTCGAGATAAATTGAGCGTCTGTTAGCCCGTTTCATCTCATCAATGGAGAAAACCGACTCATCGATATATCCGCAAGCCTCACCGCGTCCATCGATTATGAAGGGGTAGCCTCCAATCTCGCCATTTACTCCGGGGGTGTGGATTTTCACAATCTTCCTGTCGTTGAGAGCGGTAAGGATGGAGTTGATGATGTCAAAGTTGCTCGAAGCATTCATCATATTGCGCTTCTGATCGACCGGCATCGCTATCTTACACGCCTTTAGCAACTCAGCTTTATCAAATTCGAGTTGTTTTCCATCACACTTCACATCGAGCAAAATGTCCTGCCCCTCGGAATGTCCTTCCTTGCTGATAACGACATCGTGGAAATGGCTTACAGCAAGGGTGATATCGATGTCGTTAAGGTTATCGACTCCATATTTTTCAGCGATATAGAACTTCATGCGAGGGATAAGATGGTTAAGGTTGCCGCTTCCGAAGTCAAAATATGCCATTCCCGCAGATTTCAGCCACGGAATAACCGCATCGGAGTAGGAGGTGTTTATGGAAATAGCGTGCGAACCGGCGGTTTCATACGCCGTCATAATATTTTTGGCAAATTTGACCGAAAGCGGAGTCCAGATGCCGTAGGCTCTCAGATGGGACCATGAGATACTGCCATATTTCAATCCGGAATACACGCGGCTGCTGTTGACGATGAAATCGGGATTCCATTTGCGCAGAACGGACGCTACGCTTTCAGGATTTTCAAGATTACAGTCGCCTTCAATGTGGATACTTCCTCTCATCTGGCGGCGCAGGGTAGCAGCCGTGCGAACGATATTGACATCAGAAAGCATCTTGTCATAGTTACGACCTACCACAATAATTTCCATCCGCGGATCAGCCGTGCTGATAAGATAATCCAACAGGTAGAGCCCGACACTTCCAAGTCCAATTATCATAATGCGGACTTTCTCGTCGGTATGCAGCAGTTTTTCCTGTAGAGCCCGGAGCTTTTCGTTCAATGTCATCATAATATGTAGATGTTATTTAGAAATTTTAGAGTAAACCGTTTCGTAATCTTTGACAGTGTTGCAATTATGCCATGTGTCAAACACGACCATTTCATATTCATCCTGAGCCAAGTCGCCAAAATATGCCTGGATAATTTCGAGATTAGTCCCCTTCACCTGAT
Organism: Bacteroidales bacterium; assembly: GCA_009177195.1. Lineage (GTDB taxonomy): Bacteria > Bacteroidota > Bacteroidia > Bacteroidales > Muribaculaceae > Muribaculum. The sequence goes on from WFMA01000042.1 coordinate 2,661, forward strand.
CGGGAGAAAGATTGTCGAGTATCCGCGTCAGCTTCTTTATATCAAGGAATTTCCACACCTGTCCGGAGTTGTAGACTGCAAGAAACGGCTCGGGAATAGCCAGATAAGAGTGGGAGGTGTCATACAGGTATCGAAGATAATGGCGGTCATTTTCATAAACCACCACGGCTTTCTTGGCTGTGATCAGTTCGTGATTGACTGTAAAAACATTTCTTTCCGCACTCTTAATCTTCAAGAAGTCAGCTTCGTCATAATACAGGTCGCCCTCCACGAAAATAATCTCGCCAGTCTTAGGATTGACATTCTGAATGCCGAGAATAAGACTGTAGCCCGAGCCAAAAGTAGAGTATTCCGGATTATAGACCAACTTTATTCTTTCCTTAAATTCATCGAGGTGAGTATCGACAAACTGCTTAAGCTTGTCGAAGAGGTAGCCTCCAACTATCACGAACTCATCAAAGTCCCTCGCCTTATCCAGAATCTGATAAAGCAACGTATTTTTCGGACCCCCAATCTCGTAAAGACACTTTAAGGTGGGCACATCGGTGTCTCGATTGAAGCGGGTAGCAGTACCGGCTACAGTAATAATAAGCGTCTTCATGTCAAATACTTGCAATGCAGAGGTCAAGACCCTTGTCAAGTGAAACTTGCGGTCTCCACTCGGTGCGGGAACGCAATTTTTCAGTATTAAGCAGACGGCGCTCGGGGTCGGACTCGCGATAGCCCTCAAAAACAATCTTAGGATCCTCTATACCCATTTTCTTTGCAATCAATCGGGTGAGATCCACGATAGAGATTTCTTCATCAGTAGCCACATTATAGACCGTGCCGTCGAGAGCTTCAGGATGCGCCATAAGTTCAAGCACCGCATTACAGCTGTCGATATTATGCAGGAATGTGCGCTTATTCTTTTTTGAGTTTTCAAGCAGAACGACTTCTTTTCCGTTCAGCAGGTGATTGATAATGTGCGGAATGATGTGTTTTGCGAATCGTTCATGCTTGCTGTAGACATTGGCAAACCGGACAGAGCAACCTTTGATTTTCCCCTTATCCACGGCATCTTTCATGAAAAACTCAGTCAAGAGCTTGCCAACAGCATAACTCGTGCGCTGGCTGTGTTCAGCCGTAGCCAGGACCAGAAAGTCGTCCTCTTTCACACCCCCGTGGTTATTCCACGACTGCATGGAATATACTTCAGAGGTGGAGCAGTTGATATAGGCATCGGCACCTACTTTGATCGCCTGCTCCAGGAATGACCGCATAGATGCGACATTGGTGGTGTAGGTGTGCTCGACTTCATAGAAGTGTTCCGTGTGAACGACAGCCGCGCAGTTAATATATATGATTTGATCAAATGTAGGTTTTAAGTCAAGAACAAGACGCTCAAGTTCATTCATCTGTTCAGCGTTATTGATATCCCATTCTTTGAAGATGAACGAGGGATTGTCAAGCAAGTCCTTGACCGTGTCGATCGAACTTGCAAAAAAATTGTCAAATCCGATGACAGAGTCACCACGACCGATTAACTGATGCGACAATTCGCTACCGGTCATACCAGTAACTCCGCTAATAACATACAGACTTTTCATATTTTTTATATTCCATTTATTAATCGTTCAGAATAAAACCTGTCGACCATTTCGCCAAACAGAGATCTTTCCTTAGCAATGTCATAACCGACAGAGTTGAAATGGAAAACCTCAGATTCGAAATCGACATACAAATACTGAGCTTGAGGATTATGATTCCGCGGCTGACCAACCGAACCGGGATTCAAGAAAACAGTCCTCTTCTTATTCCTATATTCAGGATTGTCAACCTTGAAAAAATGCTCGATCAAATGGGGAATATGAGAATGACCGGAAATCACGAAATCATATTTCGCATACGCCTCATTGCCTATGGTTTCACAATTAAGCTTTCCCCAATAAGGATCGTCGAAACTTCCATGAACAAAAAGGATTTTTTTTCCACTAATCTCAAGTTCGGCAAAGCCCTCTTTTTTCAATGTAAAGATATAGTTTGCCGATTGCTCATCGAGTTGGCTTCGAGTATAGTCCAACACGCGTCGTCCTCTATCGGTAGAGAAATGGGTTGTATCGCCGTCTATCAGCGCTTTCTCATGGTTGCCAAAAAGATTTATGACGATCTCATATCGTTCAGCTAACTCTTTCAGGCGGCTGATGACTTCATTTGGACGCATACCGTAATTGATATTGTCCCCCAATATGGCAACATACCTTACGCTATATTTTCTCGCCTCGAAATCCCTGATAACGGAATCCAAAGCCGAGAGATTTCCGTGGATATCGGACAATATGAGCATCGTCTCAGCCATTCTGAATAAATTCCATAAACGCATTCTTATTCTCAATCGGAGTCGTCTTAGGGCGCCCTAAGTCATCCCGGGAATTTATACCGACCTTCAATTCTATAAGAGTAGGTCCATCTTGTTCCAATGCAGCTTTAAGCGCCGCGATTATTCCACCTTTGTCTTTTACAGTTAGNCGTGNANTCTNNTNGCCACATGCCTGCGCGATTTCCGGGATATCAATCCCGAAGCCCAGGGTGGGCTGACCGCCGACCGACTCATGCGCTCCGTTATTGAAAACGACGTGAATAAAGTTCTTTGGCTTAAGATTGCCGATGTTGCTTATAGCGCCCATGTGCATTATGAACGCCCCGTCACCATCGAAACAAAAGACTCGTCTTTCCGGTTTCGCCAATGCGATTCCAAGCGCAATGGAGGAAGAATGCCCCATTGAACCCACAGTAAGGAAATCGGATTCATGCGACTGGCAAAGGGCGTCACGGTATTCGTAGAGTTCGCGCGAAAGTTTACCCGTAGTTGATACGATTATCGAATCCTGAGGCAATGAATCAACAATAAGCTTCATCGCATCCTCACGACTGACGGGATTGTCATTTGGAACTTTGGACTGAAGTTTATATGCGCCAAATGTCCCTTTTCTGATAATAATCGCATGCGGTTTAAGGGTCTGCCGGCATTGTGCGACAATAGCTTCTACTTCGCATGAAGCATGGCAGTCGTCATCCGACAGGATAACGTAGGGAATAGCCATCGCATCCAGCAACTCAAGCGTGACAGCTCCTTGCTTTACGTGCTGCGGCTCGTCATGCACTCCCGGCTCACCTCTCCATCCAATCATTATGACCATCGGGATAGAGTAGACTTTCTCATCAGCCAATGACAGCAACGGGTTGACCGCATTGCCTATACCGGAATTCTGCATGTAGACCAGAGGAAGCTCGCCAGTGGCAAGATAGTGACCGGCGGCAACTCCAACAGCCGCTCCCTCATTTGCAGTGATAATATTACGGTCGGGACTCACATTGTCGGTGATGAATGCGCAGACATTCTTCAANAGCGAATCANGAACTCCGGCAAAAAATTTAACTNCGTTTTCCTGAAGGGTATTTATGAATATTTCCGGTGATACCATTTTGTTTCNATTTTGTGCNGGGGATAAGTTNAAGTATCTCCTTAATNGNCATACACAGAGGAGATGCCTNTTTGGCGCNTNCGTTAATCAGGANCGTCTCGGCGGNATGCTTCATTGCANGATAAGCGGCACGAAGCATGTGATTGGCATAGATCACAATATTCGCGCCCCACTCGGCGAGTTCCTTTTCATAAACATGATTGTAGGTTGTGGGCACTACTACGATTGGNATTTTCGGNTGCTTCTNGCGGAATTCAATTATGAACTCCTTGATNTCATCGCCNCTCTTGTCCTTGCTGTGGATCATGATTCCGTCAGCGCCAGCTTCTACGTAGGCAAATCCTCTTTCAAGGGCGTCAGATACAGGCTTGCCGGCAATCAGGCTTTCTATTCTGGCTATTATCATGAAATCCTCAGTTATCTGCGCATTCTTGCCTGCACGGATTTTCTCGCAAAAATGCTCAATAGAATCCTGAGTCTGAACGGCGTCAGTTCCAAATAAGGAATTTTTCTTCAATCCGATCTTGTCTTCGATAATGACAGCTGATATACCATGACGTTCAAGAGTGCGGACAGTGAATACGAAATGCTCGATCTTTCCGCCCGTATCGCCATCAAAGATAATAGGCTTGGTAGTACACTCGAGAATATTATTAAGATCCTGAAGACGGGTGGTGAGATCGACAGCTTCAATATCCGGTTTTCCTTTAGAAGTAGAATCAGTCAAGGAACTGGACCACATACCGTCGAACGCCTTCCGCTTACCGTTTTCTTCAACCTCAAGATTCTCAATGATAAGCCCGCAAAGCCCGTCATGCGCCTCCATAATACGCACGATTGGTTTGGCTGAGATAAGACGACGAAGTTGTTTCATTCTGACTTCCGGTGTAGTGCCAAGAGATTTTTCTTCCTCAACAAGACCGGAAGAATTGATGCCCTGAGTATAAGGAATCTCGATAACTTCGCCTCCTTGCTCTGCCATGACTTTGAAAACCTCATCGCGCAATTCCATATCAACGCTGGTTTTCCAATCATCGCCATGGATTATATAGTCAGGCTTCAATGCCTTAAGGTTGGGAACGTAGCTCCAGTCATCTTGCGGAACTACTTCTGTAACTCCTTTTATGTTTTCTACAACCTGCTTACGCTGCTCGTAAGAAAGAAATNGCANCCTNTTCCGTTCAGCTACAGCTTTATCTGTATAAAGCCCAATGATTAAGTCGCCATATTTCGCGCCCTCATTGATTATATTAATCAATCCCGGATGCATAATGTCGGCGACCATGCCTAAATAAACTTTTTTATTTGCCATGTATAGTATGAGTTATTTTTCTCAATTATTCTAATCNNCCATGTTCGACAAAGACTTGCGCAANCTTNAAGGAGCGGATGGNGATAATCTCCTCCATCCATATTTTTTCCATTCGCGCTGAATGGCAACAATCCGCCATTTGTGACAATAGGGATTCTCCGAGCGTCAGAACAATTAATCGTATACGGAGCTACTGGGACTTGCATCATTCAGTCAAATTAGTTTTTATGGCAGAACTCTTCAAATTTGCGTTCGGAGATTTTTTTTTACAAAACGGACGCCCTGAGCGGCAATCGTGCCTTTGTATTTACTCCTCATCAAGCAGAATGCGGCATAGCACCCCGCCTCCTACTCAATTTTCATTTGCTCAAAGGTATCGCGCCTCCGCCGAGAAGCCTTCTAAAACATCATGCCGATAAACGCATCAAACGAGTGTTATTCAGCGAAACAAATGTACAAAAAAATCCAGCCCTAAGTCAACACCATCAAATACAATTAACATCTTTTAACCAAGCAATCTCTAATCTAATGCCGCAGGATTTTCATTTTAGAATACGGTAATTTTTTATTTGGCGGGGATGTATTTTAAAGTCACCGACGGGGAACTATTCGCATTACATCAATACCCCGGGACCGCACCCCCTCCGGGGACATCCGCCAATCGCCCACACCACAATGTCTACTCTGAGCAAACAAAACAAGGCGCAACCCGGAANGGCTGCGCCNTGNNATANGGNTNTNTGTTGTTTATTTCACTTCTTCGAAGTCTACGTCGGTNACGTNGTCGTCGCCGCCGTTGCTTGCGGGACCTTGCTGAGGACCTGCCTGCTGCTGAGCGCCTGCCTGAGCCTGCTGCTGAGCATTGAGGATGTCCTGCTGAGCCTCACCGAAAGTCTTCTGGATATCGTTGATAGCCGAGTCGATGCCTTCGATGTTCTGTGACTTGTGAGCCTCTTCAAGACGAGAGAGAGCCGACTCGATAGCTGCCTTCTTGTCGGCAGGTATTGCTGAACCGAGTTCTTCGAGCTGCTTCTTGGTCTGGAAGATAACGGTATCGGCGTGATTGAGCTTGTCGATACGCTGCTTTTCAGCCTCGTCGGCAGCTGCATTAGCGGCAGCCTCGTCCTTCATTCTCTTGATTTCAGCTTCGGTCAAGCCCGATGAAGCCTCGATGCGGATGCTCTGCTCCTTACCGGTAGCTTTATCCTTAGCCGACACGTTAAGAATACCGTTGGCGTCGATCTCGAAAGTAACCTCGATCTGCGGAATGCCGCGCGGAGCGGGAGCGATTCCGTCAAGGTGGAACTTACCGAGGGTTTTGTCGTCCTTAGCAAGAGGACGCTCGCCCTGAAGAACGTGGATTTCTACCGACGGCTGATTGTCGACTGCCGTAGAGAACACTTCGCTCTTACGGGTAGGAATGGTGGTGTTGGCTTCGATAAGCTTGGTCATCACTCCTCCGAGAGTCTCGATACCTACTGACAGAGGAACAACGTCGAGAAGAAGCACGTCCTTAACATCGCCTGAAAGCACACCGCCCTGGATTGCGGCGCCGACTGCTACCACCTCATCAGGGTTNACACCCTTTGAAGGAGTCTTGCCGAAGAACTTCTTGACGATCTCCTGGATGGCGGGGATACGGGTCGAACCGCCCACGAGGATCACTTCGTCGATATCGGCTGCTGTCAAACCGGCATCCTTAAGAGCCTGTTCGCAAGGCTTAACTGTTGCCTGAATCAGCTTGTCGGCAAGCTGCTCGAACTTAGCGCGGGTAAGGGTCTTTACCAAGTGGCGGGGAACACCGTCGACCGGCATGATGTAAGGCAGGTTGATCTCAGTAGTGGTTGAGCTTGAAAGCTCGATCTTAGCCTTCTCGGCAGCCTCTTTAAGACGCTGGAGAGCCATGGCATCCTTGCGGAGGTCAACATTATATTCTTTCTGGAAATCGTCGGCAAGCCAGTCGATGATAACATGGTCGAAGTCGTCACCGCCAAGGTGGGTGTCACCGTTGGTAGATTTCACTTCAAACACGCCGTCGCCGAGTTCAAGGATAGAGATATCGAATGTACCTCCACCGAGGTCGAACACTGCGATCTTCTGGTCCTTGTTGCTCTTGTCAAGACCGTAGGCAAGCGCAGCCGCAGTAGGCTCGTTCACGATACGGCGCAC
>WFMA01000025.1 GCA_009177195.1 Bacteroidales bacterium
AGGTGGAGTATCGCGCCCGGAAGTTCGAACTCAACGATGCCGTTAAGTCTTATGCCAGCACCATCGCCGAATGGCTCACGGGCGACAGCTCAAAGTTCGGCCTGCTGCTGTGCGGAAACGTGGGCAATGGCAAAAGCACCTTCGTGAAAGCTTTTCAACAGCTGCTCAACCAACTCAACCTTCGAAGTGAAGACAACCGGGATTACTGGAAAATCCGCATTATCGATGCCCGGACTGCCGCGTATCTCTGCAAATCGGATTATCGGGAGTGGGAAGAACTGGGGCGCCTGCCTATGCTGGCGATTGATGACCTTGGAACCGAACCACTGGAAATCCAAGATTACGGCAACATCATGTCGCCAATGGTCGATCTGCTCACACGCCGATACGACAAGCAGCTTTTCACGATTGTCACCACCAACCTTATGCCGAAAGAGATCCGCCCGAAGTATGGCGTCCGCATCGGTGACCGCTTCAATGAAATGATGGTGAAAATTCAGTTTGAAAACGACACCTACCGAACGTTCGAGAATCCTGTGTAACTCGGTTTATAGGGCGAGTAGCCGAGAATCTGAGTTCAAAGAACTAAGTATCCCAATTCATCAATGCTGAAATACGCTGATTACTCAGTATCTCATTACTTAGATTCGGTGATACCTCAATACCGANATACNCNAATGCTTTGATACATCATNTATGTGATTACTCAAACNTCAGTTACTCNAACCTTGGTTACCNNGTCTCGGTAGCCGAGGTTTCTGTGAATCGGGATAAAGTGACTTGGAATATCGGTTGCTTAAACGCAGGTTTGGAACTGCTAAATACTGCCGAAGATGTCGAATTGTGCTTGAAAAAATGTCTGCCGTGAAATTGGCGGTGAAGATTGAGTGGCAAGGTTGTGTTTTGAGTACCTCAAAACGTCTTGCCACGCCGCCTCCAGCAGCTTAAAACCACTAATGATATGGAAGATTCCACAAAGAAAAAGGGAGGCAGACCGACGCTTCCCGAATACAAGAAAAAGACCTGCTCCGTAAAGGCTATGTTCAGTTCGGTTGATATAATATATCTCGATTCTTGCGCCAGCGAGTGCGGATTGACTCGTGCCGAGTATGTTTATCGTGCAGCGATGAACCAGGAAACCACAGCTCTGCTGACCCCGGAAGAACGAACTGCTGTAAATGAGCTCCGGAATATTGGGAACAATCTAAACCAGATTACAAGGGCTATGCACCTTGGCGCAGACGTCGAGCGCGAGATTCGGGAAATCATAGCATTTATAGCCGGGATACTTCGGAAAGTGAGGTAGATGAACCGAGATTCTGAGTTCTTGGGTTATTCAGTCTTTGGGTAATTAGGTTAATNTAACCTTGTCACTTTGGGTTAATGAACCATTGCACCAATACACCGAAGTAACATTGCATCATAACATCAATACACTAATGAACCAAAGCCTCATTGTACCGAAGTATCATTACATCAACGCATCAATATGTCATTAACTCAAAATATCATTTCATCAAAATATTAAATCTTCATTACACCAAAATATTATGATTGCAAAGATAAAATCAAGAGTAGATTTCTCCGGNATAGTCAACTATGCAAACAACGNCAAGGANAAGTCGGCAAGAATAATNGGNTCGAACGGAGTTNTGCTTGTNGANAACTCCACNATNTCCGACAGNTTTCAGGCTCAGCTCCGCATACCTGANGCNAACGGAAAGCTGCATCATCTAAGCAAGCCTGTCAAGCACNTTTCCATCGCNTTCTCNCCGGAAGATGCCGCTCGNTTCCCCGACAANGAGGAAGGCGACCGCTTNATGNCNCAACTCGCCGAGGAATGGTTGNAGGAAATGGGTATCGACCNGGCGAACACGCAATACGTGATCGCCCGGCACTTTGATAAAAAGCACCCTCATTGCCATCTTGTTTTCAACCGCATTGCCAATGACGGTTCTGTAATCTCCGACAGCAACGAGCGACGACGCAACGAGGCAGCTTGTCGACGGATCAAGCAGCGTCATCATTTGACCTTCGGGAATAGCCAGTCCCGGAAAATCAACCCTGACCGTCTGAGGAGATATGATGCAGAAAAATTACTTATAAGAAAACTGGTACTCAACCGTCTCTCACAGTCCAATGACTGGAATACTTTTGCACAGCTGCTTGCACAGGACGGGATAACCCTCTCATTCTGCACTGACAGTAACACCGGACGCATCCGGGGCGTGGCTTACGACCACAACGGATTCCGTATATCAGGCTCTAAGTTAGGATTGCACAACCAGTTCACATACGGAAATCTTTGCAAGAGATTTGGCAGCATGGACGCAAATCAATCCATTGCCAACCAGCCGGGAGTCGTTAAACAGCGCAATGTAACCTATATCCCTGTATTACGCTTTATTGAGATCTTGACTAATCTTCCTAAAGTGCCGACCGGGCGCGGAGATAACCGGGAATATGAAGTCGGACACCGAGGACGCAAGTGGGAACGCATCGACGACCGGATTGAAGAAGAGAATACATCGTATAAATTCAAAATGTAACCCTTATGGCNTCNAAAGACGAATACTATCAGCGAATAATCGCCTCGNTNCANGCNGATATTAANTCGCAAAACTCAGCNATCNCNGANCTNAAANCAACTGTCGAAAGACAGCAGAAAGAAATCGAGNCNNTGAAANCCTCNCAGNNTGNTCCGCAACAATCCTCNGAACCTCAACAGAAAAGGATTAGTACCGAAAACCTGCTTTTAGCGGTAAAGCGTGTATGCGATGATGTAATCCTAACCCATTATGAGCAGCTACCTACATGGTTTGTTGCCAGACAGGAATTCGAGAGCTACCGTAAATCTTCTGACAAGAAGTTTCTCTCTGTCGATATCTTCACGTCATACCAGAAAACGCTGGAAACGCGACTGAAATCCATTGAGGCTCGACTCGGTAGCCATTACTCACTTCTGACAATTAACCGCCACGACAAGAACGGTAGTGACGAGAGCAAAAGCTACTTCAATCTGGATGCCATTATCCGAGCTTTCAAGAATGGAGATCTCCTATGGCTATGGGCTATTATCGCAAGTGTCACAATCGGCATGTTCGCTGTATTCCTTCTAAGAAGCATAACCACATAAAATAGAAATCTTATCTTTTCCTAAATCTCTTAGTTGTCAAAATTGGCAATCGAAGGGAGGAAAGCAGTAGGTAGTCTGCATAAATATATATTAATCCTGACAACCGATTTTAGTAAGGATTCAGCTCTTCTTGCCTCCATTCCGGGGGAGTTTAATTGGTGTGAGAATGTTGGTCGAGAGAATGCTTTTTCTGTCACAACGCTCCGATTATCAGATATTTTTAGTAATTTTGCAGCCTAATTGATCTAAGAAATGTGACAGCAAAAAATATTTGATCTCATTAATCGTGACAGAAAGGGTATGCTTGCCAGTCGAATTTATGACTGGTATATGCTTATTATGATCATAGCAAGCATCATCCCTCTCATGTTTATTGAGGATTATCCAATCTTTAAGGTTATAGAAATCGTAACTGTCACAGCTTTTATCATTGATTATATCCTTAGGTGGTTCACCTCAGACATTCAACTAAAGAGAGGCTGGATTTCTTATGTAATATACCCATTCACCCCCATGGCAATAATTGACCTTTTATCAATTTTGCCGGGGCTAAACTTGATAAGTCCAGAATTTAAGTTATTACGATTGACTAGACTCCTTAAAATTGTCAGGCTACTCAAAATATTTAGATATTCAGATAAGATTACTATATTCCTAAGGGTTTTGAGTAAAGAAAAGGAAGTTTTGTTATCTGTGTTAATGTTGGCGGTTTTCTATATATTCATCACTGCATTGATAATGTTTAATGCCGAACCACACATAAATCCACATACGGGACAGGAAACCTTTCATTCATTTTTTGATGCGCTTTACTGGGCTACGGTCACGCTCACAACCGTTGGCTACGGAGATTTATGCCCAGTCACAGATATTGGTCGAGTAGTATCCATGCTTTCCGCCCTTTTCGGGGTTGCCATTATCGCTCTACCATCGGGAGTAATAA
>WFMA01000049.1 GCA_009177195.1 Bacteroidales bacterium
TTTGGGGGGCTGGGCGTTAGTGATTCAGTTCGCGGGACGGCAAATGCAATGGGAGGGGCTTTTTATGGATGTATACGCGGAACTTTCCTGTCCATATATTTTATATGGCTAAAATTTGGTTAAAATTGGATAATTTGTTGATGAAAAAACAGTAAATTTGCAATATTAAAAATCTACTCTTTTAAACTTAAATCGAAAATGGGACTATTTGAAAAATTAACTGCCAAGGCGAAAGAACAACGCCAGCGCATCGTGTTGCCGGAAAGCACCGAACCTCGTACATTAACAGCTGCTGACCGCATCATTGAAGAAGGTCTTGCCGATATTATTTTAATCGGAAATCCTGATGAGATTACCGGTGTGGCTAAAGAATTGGGATTGACCAATATTTATAAGGCTAAGATCGTAAATCCGGAAGATCAGGCGGTTATTGACACATACGCGCCCATATTCTATGAGCTCCGCAAAAAGAAAGGCATCTCAATAGAGGATGCGATCAAGACTACCAAGAATCCACTTTATCTCGGATGTCTTATGATTAAGAACGGCGATGCTGACGGACANGTTGCCGGCGCTCTTAANACAACCGGCAATGTGCTTCGCGCTGCATTCCAGGTGATAAAGACCAAACCCGGTATTGAAGTGGTTTCAGGAGCGTTCATCATGTTGTTGCCCGAAGGCTCGCCGTTCGGACAGGACAACTTGATGGTATTTGCCGATTGCGCCGTGTTGCCCGATCCCACTGCGAAAGAACTTGCTCAGATCGCTCTTTCTACAGCTGACACCGCTCGTGACNTTGCCAACATCGAGCCGCGCATAGCCATGTNGNGTTTNTNTACCAAGGGTAGCGCCAAGCATGAACNCGTNGACAAGGTNATCGNAGCAGTGAAGCTCGTTAAAGANGCTGATCCTAACCTGTTGATCGACGGCGAGCTTCAGACTGATGCCGCTATTGTTCCCAGCGTGGCAAAGAGCAAGGCTCCCGGAAGCAATGTTGCCGGCACCGCCGACGTTCTTGTGTTCCCCTCGCTCGAAGCCGGAAATATCTCTTACAAGCTTGTGCAGCGTCTTGCCGGAGTTCAGGCTGTAGGTCCCGTTCTTCAGGGTCTTGCCGCTCCTGTCAATGACCTTTCGCGCGGATGTTTCCCCGAAGATATCTATAAGACCGTAATCATTACCTGCAACCAGGCTATCGGAGCTAAATCACGTAAATAATTCTGACTTTAAATTATCAAAAAATGAATATTCTTGTCCTTAACTGCGGTAGCAGTTCCGTGAAATATAAACTTATTGATATTGATAATAAGAACACTCTTGCCGAAGGCGGCGTGGAAAAAATCGGTTTGCCCGACTCTTTCTTGAAGTTTCGTCTTCCCGACGGCGAGAAGAAAAGCATCGTGGAGCCTATTCCCGANCATAAGAAAGCCGTTAACGATATCCTGAATATCTTGACTGATCCCACCTATGGCTGCATCAAGAGCCTTAAGGAGATTGACGCTGTGGGACACCGCGTGGTGCATGGCGGCGAGAAGTTCAACAAGAGTGTTAAGATTGACGATGAAGTTATCGAGAAGATCAAGGAATGCTATGACGTGGCTCCGCTCCACAATCCGGCAAACATGACAGGTATCGACGCTATTACCGACCTGATGCCGGGCGTGCCTCAGGTAGCTGTGTTTGACACCGCTTTCCATCAGACCATGCCTGCTGAAGCTTACATGTATGCTCTTCCCTACGACATGTATGAGAAATATAGCATCCGTCGTTATGGATTCCACGGCACCAGCCATCGTTATGTGGCTCGCCGTGTGTGTGATTTCCTCGGAGTAGACTATAAGTCTCAGAAAATCATAACTTGTCACATCGGTAACGGAGGTTCAATCACTGCCGTTAAGGATGGAAAGAGCGTAGACACTTCAATGGGTCTCACTCCTGTGGAAGGTCTTATGATGGGTACCCGCGTAGGAGACGTTGATCCGGGCGCTTTGACTTTCATCATGGACAAGGAGCATCTTGACAGCAAGCAGTTGAGCAATCTTATAAATAAGAAGAGCGGTATCCTTGGCATTTCAGGCGTTTCGTCAGACATGCGCGATATCGAAGCTGCTATCGAAGCCGGAAATGAGCGCGCCAAGCTTGGTCTTGACATGTATATGTATCGCATCGTTAAGTATATCGGCGCTTATGCCGCAGTGCTCAACGGCGTTGACATCATCGTGTTTACCGGTGGCGTTGGTGAGAACCAGAAGAGCCTTCGCAAATATGTTTGCGACCACTTGACTTATCTTGGTGTTAAGATTGACGACGACGTGAACGCCAACAGTCGCGGTGAGGAGAAAGTTATCTCAGCCCCCGATTCAAAGGTGAAAGTCGTTGTTATTCCCACCGATGAGGAGTTTATGATTGCCCGCGACACCGAAGCTATCGTAAACGGCCGTCAACCGGAATAAGATTCTGTACTAAATATAATATATGAAGAAAATTAGAGCTGCCATAGTCGGCTATGGCAACATTGGAAAATTTGTACTCGACGCATTGATGCAGGCACCCGACTTTGAGGTTGCCGGCATCGTGCGCCGCAATCCGGCTAATGTTCCCGCTGAACTTGCCGGATTTAAAGTAGTTGCTGACACGCTTGAGCTTGAAGATGTTGATGTCGCTATTCTGTGTACTCCCACCCGTGAGGTGGAGAAGCATGCGGCGGTGCTCCTTGCAAAAGGGATAAACACTGTCGACAGTTTCGATATCCACACAAGCATTGTTGAACTGCGTCGCAATCTTGACGCTATAGCTAAGGCTCACGGAACCGTGGCTATAATTTCGGCAGGCTGGGATCCCGGAAGCGACTCGATTGTTCGCGCTTTGATGCAGGTCGCAGCTCCCAAAGGCATCACCTACACTAATTTCGGACCCGGAATGAGCATGGGACACACCGTAGCCGTCAAGTCGAAGCCCGGAGTTAAAAACGCGCTGTCAATGACNATTCCCCTCGGAACCGGAATCCATCGCCGCATGGTCTATGTGGAAGTTGAAGACGGTTATAAGATCGAGGATATTGCCAAGGCTGTTAAAGAGGATCCCTACTTCGCAAGCGATGAAACCCATGTGTTTGCCGTTCCGTCGGTAGACGACATAAAGGATATGGGACATGGCGTGAACATGGTGCGTAAAGGAGTTTCGGGCGTAACTCAAAACCAGCGTTTCGAGTTTAACATGTCGATAAATAATCCCGCCTTGACCGCTCAGATTCTTGTCGGAGTCGCTCGCGCGTCGATGATTCAGCGCCCCGGAGCCTACACGATGATAGAGATTCCTGTGATCGACATGCTTTATGGCGATCGTGAAGAGTTGGTGGGTCACTTAGTTTAAACGCTTAAAGGAATGCTTGATTTTATTACCTGGAATGTCGACCCTGAAATCTTCAGCGGATTCATTACCGTGCGTTGGTACGGGCTAATGTTCGCGATAGGTTTCCTTGTGGGTTATGAGATTGTGGCAAAAATGTTCAAGCATGAGGGCGCTCCCGAAAAGTGGCTTGGAATACTGCTCATTTATGTGGTTGTCGCAACTATCGTAGGAGCCCGTCTGGGACATGTGTTTTTCTATGAATGGGACATTTATAAGGCTGATCCGATAAAAATCCTGTATATATGGGAGGGCGGGTTGGCAAGCCATGGCGGAACGATAGCCATTATTATTGCCGTGATTCTTTACTCAATCTTCGTGACAAAACGCAGTCCCCTCTGGACTTTTGACCGTCTTGTGATAGCGATAGCGTTTGTCGGCGGATTGATTCGTCTCGGCAATCTCTTCAATTCCGAGATTTTCGGAACGGCTACCGATTTGCCTTGGGGATTCATGTTCGTGCGTTCCAGGGAGTGGCACGAGCTTTATGAAGGGCAGGGGGTGCATCCCACCCAGATTTATGAAGCGTTGTGCTATTTCGCATTGTTCGGATTACTCATGTGGATGTATTGGAAGAAGAATGCCGAAGAGCGTCCCGGATTGATTCTGGGTGTGTTCTTNATTGGAATCTTCCTTCCCCGNTTCCTGATTGAGTTTATCAANAACGANCAGGTGGCTCGCGAGGCGACAATGACGCTTAATATCGGTCAGCAGTTGAGTATTCCGTTTATCCTGCTTGGAGTGTTGCTGATCATATATTCATTGATTCGTCCACGGCAGCATCTCGTGTTCCCGAATAAGTTTGCCGATGAAAAGCCTGTCAACACAAAGCGTTGATTGTTTCGGCAATAATTTAATACAACGTCCATGGTCACATTGCGACCATGGACGTTGCTTTGTAATTAAAAGATGGTTTACGGTAGGTTAATGTCGGTGACGACGATTTCGATTGAATCCATTTCAGCGGTGATTATGCGAAGCCATGCGTCGCCGGCTTTTTCTTCAAGGATTTCACATTTTTCTATTTTAACCGGTAGCCCATTGACGTTCAATGACGGATTGTCGGCGTAATTGTTGCCGGTATATGTGTATTGAACCTCTTCTCCGGTTGTGAGGTTGTAAAAGGAAATGCTTCCGCTCCCTTTGGTGACGAGAATGCCGCCATCATCGTAATTCATTTTGACGGCGTTGGAAATGAAACGAGTCGAGGTGTTGGAAACAATCTCATCCTTTTTGGATTCCTCGGGATTCCTGGGATTCCACCCTATATCGTTGTTGCTGTGATTGCAGGCGCACAGTAGCACGGTTAGCGTGAAAAGTGTAATTGATTGCTTTTTCATGGTTTAATTGTTATGAGCAGTTTTCCATGTACTGTTGAATTGCGAAATTTCAGTTCATGCTTTCCTTCTGAAATTGATGCGGTAGGAATCTCCTTCGACACTTCATTGTTGTCAAGCCACCATTTGGTGTCGTCGGAAAGATAGGGCGTGTGCAGGTTTATCGTCGCGTCGGCGCTCTTTGAATACACCGCCTTTAGCGGTTCGGGCACCGGCAGTGATGACGCTTCATCGCCATACGCTTTTCCGATTTTATCGCCCCACAGGTATTCAGCTATTTCAGGATTGGTGACAAACGGGTTTATATTTCCCTGTATCGACTTGATTTTATCGCATCGGTTCAGCTCTTGCTCGTCAACGGGATCTTCACGGTGCCATTTCAAGTATAATTCAGCTGCCTCTTTGGATAGCGTGGGGTAGGGGTTGTTTTCAAAAAAGAAACCGCCCCAATCGGTCCACATTGAAACGGGATAGATTGTGGTAACGTAGAAAATCGCTCTCGCAATGTCNCCTTTCACCTCGGGATTAGGCTCGATGGCTTCAATCATGTCGTTTCGGAACGTAGAATATCCTATGGCTACATCGCCATGCTGAAATTGAGGTTCCGTCACGTTGGCGAATGGAAATGACTTGCGGTCGATATTTATCATCGGGTCAGTGGGCGCCATGTTATACAGGTCCATAGAAAGCCGGCTCGATTCGACAGGGGATATCGTCATCCATTCGGCAGGTATTATCTGCAAGATGTCGGATTGGGATTTGTCCAGAGGATGGTTTGAAATGCCGTCTATCACCATGTCGTCGGAAATTGAATAGATTGAAACGATGGCGTCAACGGCATTTGATTTATATGTTTCGGGAGCGCAATGTATGCGCAAGGCGTTCTTAAGTGCTGTTCCCGCTCTTCCGTTGGCATACTCCATCACGTCGCAACGGGAGGGGAAGGAGGAGCTGATTATTAACGTGATAATGATGCCATATAGTTTTTTCATGGTATTTATGGCGGGATTAGTGAAACATCGCGGGGGCTACTTGCCGATGCAAGAGTAGGAGAAGCCTTCCTCCTGTAGGTCGGCTGCGTCATAAATGTTTCTGCCGTCGACAATGGCATTGCCCTTCATGGCGCGTCGCAAAACCGCCCATGAGGGCACTCTGAATTGCTTCCATTCGGTCAGGAGCGCCAAGGCATCAGCGTCGACTGCGGCATCATACATGTCTGAAGCATACTCGATGCGGTCGCCGATACGCCGGCGGCATTCGTCCATGCTAACGGGGTCATAGGCTCTCACGATAGCTCCGTCGGCAAGGAGTTTTTCAATTACGACAAGTGAGGGTGCTTCGCGCATGTCGTCGGTTTCCGGTTTGAACGACAGTCCCCATAGAGCGATTCTTTTTCCCGACAGGTCGCCGCCCAATTCTTTCTTCAGCTTGTCGTAGACAATAGATTTCTGGCGTTCGTTCACCTCCTCCACGGCACGGATAATCGTCATGTCATATCCATTCTCTTTGCCGGTATTGATGAGCGCTTTCACGTCCTTTGGAAAGCATGAGCCTCCATATCCGCATCCGGCATAAAGAAATTTGTTGCCGATGCGGGCGTCGGTGCCAATTCCTTTTCTCACCATATTGACATCAGCGCCGACGAGTTCACACAGGTTGGCGATGTCGTTCATGAATGATATGCGGGTGGCTAGCATGGAGTTGGCGGCATATTTTGTCATTTCTGCTGAAGCTATGTCCATGAAGATAACCCGGAAGTTGTTGAGCAGGAACGGGCGGTAAAGTCGTTCCATCACTTTGCGCGAGCGGTCGCTTTCGATTCCGATGACAACACGGTCGGGCGACATGAAATCCTTTATCGCCGCACCCTCCTTGAGAAATTCAGGATTGGATGCGACTTCATAGTCGATTTTTACGCCTCTTTTCTCCAACTCTTCGTCGATCACNGCTTTTATCTTTTTTGAAGTTCCGACCGGAACGGTGCTCTTNGTGACGAGGATGGTGTATTTTTTGATATTTTGTCCNAACGTGCGCGCAACTTCGAGAACATAGCTCAAGTCAGCCGATCCGTCCTCGTCGGGCGGCGTTCCGACAGCGCTGAACACCACCTCTACATCGTCAAGGCAGTCAGTGAGGTCGCAAGTGAAGTGGAGTCGACCCTCAGCCACGTTTCGTTTTACGAGATCGTCAAGTCCCGGTTCATATATGGGGATAATACCCTGTTTCAGCCGTTCGATTTTTTCGCGGTTGATATCAACGCAGGTCACGTCAATGCCCACCTCGGCAAAACACGCTCCTGACACAAGACCGACATATCCGGTTCCGACAATAGCTATCTTCATATTTGCGTACTTGTTACGATAGTGCAAAAATACGCAAAAATACTCGTTATGGCAAGTAATAGTTTTTTAATACGCTGTATCGGTCGTCAAGTTCAAAAATCCAGGGATCGCCGGTAGGAATCTCGGTCTCCATAATCTCTTCGGGCGAGAGATGGAGAAGCATCATCGCCAATGCTCTAAGGCTGTTGCCATGTGCCGAAATGAGAATGGTGTCATAGTGTCGAAGCCGCGGCATTATGATTTCTTCCCAGCAGGGACGAACACGCGCGATGGTGTCCTTCAATGATTCGGCGAGAGGTAGCTCGTCATAGCTCAGGTAGGTGTATCGTGGTTCATTTCCGGGGTATCTCGGGTCGTCAAGCGTGATTTCTGGCGGGCGAACGTCATAGCTGCGTCGCCAGATACGCACTTGCTCATCGCCATATTCTTTGGCGGTTTCCGCTTTATTAAGTCCTTGGAGCGCTCCGTAATGACGCTCGTTGAGATGCCAGTCCTTTATCACGGGCACCCAGTCGCGGTCGAGTTCGGCTGCGGCGATCTGCAAGGTGTGTATTGCTCGTTTAAGATAGGAGGTAAAGAAAAATTCAGGAAGCAAGCCAGCTTTCAGCATTTTTTTGCCTGCGTTGCGAGCTTCCTCTCTGCCTTTTTCAGAGAGTTCGACATCGGTCCATCCCGTAAAGCGATTCTCAAGATTCCACTGGCTTTGTCCGTGGCGAAGTAGTATGACAGTTTTCATATAGTAGTGTGTGTTGTTTAGTTCAGTGACATCATCATATAGCCGTTTCTGACGAACGAGGAGCTCGCTTCCTTTTCAGCCGTGAAAGCTTGCATGTCGGAGAAGTCAAGATGTTTTATTATAGAATAGTCGAGCGCCGCTTGCGGGGCGAGAGTGTAGGCTATCTTCTGGGGATCGACGCTGCCTCGGATTGTCACATTCCTGATGGCTGATGCAAGAATCATATTGATGATGCCGAATTGCTGGGAGCAGAACATCTCCATTTCGGTCGCGCCGGTATGATACATCAATATTGCTTGCACCACAGGGTATGTGCCGGGAGTGATGTCGTTTATGATATCGTTTAGCAAGCGTTCTATTGTGGGGCAATCAAGAATTCTGAGCGATTCTTCGGCGAGCTTTTTCCCTAACTTACGTGTGAATTCGAGTTCGGAGCTCGATTTGCACGCCGCTGCTTCTTCGTCGGCTTGGAGAATGCGGTCATAGTCATCTTCCGAGGAGGCGCGGAAAGCCTGTATGGCGGCTATGCTGTCGCTGTAGGCGGCTTGTCGCGATGCGGCAAGGATATATTGCTGAAGAGTAGATTCATTTGCAATGAGATTGATGTCGGTAGCTGATTCAAGCCCGTTGGAGAATGAAAATGTGCCCACTGTATACTGTGACTCGCTCATTTCGAGCAGTCTCATCAGTGTTATAATTTCTTTGCTGCCCATAATAGTGAAGTATAA
>WFMA01000240.1 GCA_009177195.1 Bacteroidales bacterium
AGGTCAACGATCCGTTGAACGAAACGGTGGTCTTGCCTTCCTTGGCGCTCTTGGTGGTCACAACGACAACACCGTTACCACCCTTGGCGCCGTAGATGGCGGTCAAGGACGCATCCTTAAGAATGTCGATCGACTGGATGTCGCTCGGCGGGATGTCGTTGATGTTGTCCTGCTGGAAACCGTCGACGATGAACAACGGGTTGGAATCACCNCCCGATGATACGGAAGCCGTACCACGGATGCGGATATTGATATCAGCACCGGGCTGTCCGTCGACTGATGTCACCTGCACACCGGCTACCTTACCCTGAAGGGCTACGGCTGCCGAAGTAACGGGGACAACTTCAAGTTTTGCTCCCGAAACCGAACCGACTGAACCGGTCAAGTCGCGGCGAGCGCGTGTGCCTCCATAACCAACGACCACAACTTCCTCGAGAGCCGAAGCGTCGTTGCTGAGGACTATTTTCATTTCACCTTGGGTTGCGTCAACCTCCTGGTTTTTGTAACCCACATAGCTGANNACGAGCTTCGCGCCGCGGGGAACCGACAGGGTGAAGTTTCCGTCAATGTCAGCTACTGTACCGTTCTTGGGATTGCCTTTCTGCACGACGGTGGCNCCGATAAGGGGCTCGTCGGTGTCATCAAGCACAACACCCTTGACGGTGATGTTCTGTGCAAGCATTCCCAGCGGAGCTAAAAACAATAGCGCCAGCGTGAGAAGGAGCCTGCTTCGAATGCTTTTTGCATCTTTCTTCATGGTTGCATTTGAAATAGTTAATAATTATTTTAATATTTGCACTGTTGCCTGTTTTTCCGTATAGTCACGCACCTCAAAACAATCCCTTATCGCGCTGTTAAGGGATGATTCGACCTCTTATCTTCATGATAAGGGATTTTGAAATGAGCAGGTATGTCGGGGAACTGTCGCCGTAAATGGGAGGAGTACGGACATCGCATGCGATGTCTCCAAAAATACACCAATGGTCACCTACATATCAAAGACAATGAGGGCGCTGCAACGAAGACATGGCGCGCCATGTCCCTACTATTATTCTGCGAAAGGGAATATGATTCTGCGACGCCCCAACCTCCGGTTTTCATCCCCCCCTCGCTGTCCCGTTTTTCGTGCCTATATATAATAAGGTGTAAATAGGGGGTAATAACGTATTTTTTACATTATCTTAAAATTGCATAATCTTAACCGATTTGGGTCACAAATGTTAATGTTGAGATTTTTTTTACTCAATATGGATTTTTTTTGCGAAAAAAGACTTATATTTGTCGCTGAATCCCGTGTTGACTGCATTTTTTAACCTGAATGCGGCGCGCAGGGATGGAAGTTAACCAATTATTTAGTCACAGTACCTTAAAATAATAGCGTGATAACCAATCTATTAGTGCTTTCTAAATATAGAAAAGGAACAATAGTGAGTGGCATCAATGTCATATTTGGTATCGGAATCCTTAATCAGCGCGATAAGGGATTGTTTTGAGGTGCGTGGCTATACGGAAAAACAGGCAACAGTGCAAATATTAAAATAATTATTAACTATTTCAAATGCAACCATGAAGAAAGATGCAAAAAGCATTCGAAGCAGGCTCCTTCTCACGCTGGCGCTATTGTTTTTAGCTCCGCTGGGAATGCTTGCACAGAACATCACCGTCAAGGGTGTTGTGCTTGATGACACCGACGAGCCCCTTATCGGAGCCACCGTCGTGCAGAAAGGCAATCCCAAGAACGGTACAGTAGCTGACATTGACGGAAACTTCACCCTGTCGGTTCCCCGCGGCGCGAAGCTCGTCATCAGCTATGTGGGTTACAAAAACCAGGAGGTTGACGCAACCCAAGGTGAAATGAAAATAGTCCTCAGCAACGACGCTTCGGCTCTCGAGGAAGTTGTGGTCGTTGGTTATGGAGGCACACGCGCTCGCCGCGACTTGACCGGTTCAGTCGGTTCTGTTTCGGGAGCAAAACTTAGTGTAGTTCCTGTTACTTCAGCTGCCGTAGCCCTTCAGGGTAAGGTTGCCGGTGTGCAG
>WFMA01000039.1 GCA_009177195.1 Bacteroidales bacterium
TTAGATTTGTCAATATAAGTATTTCGGATATATTCCCCGCCGCAGTCTACGGCATAATGCTCACCATAGCCACGCTCGCCCTGTTCCTGTAAAAGTTCCGAGTCGTGCAGCGGGCTTTTGTGCGTTTCATGTGTTTGCCATCAGACGACGATTCAGTAGGCGCAGAGACTATTCAGATAGAGAAAACATGTCGAAAAACATTGTCTTAGTATCTTCATTGGGGTCGCTTGGCATTAATAATCTGAAATCGTTCTTTTCGTAGAACGGTATTGCCTTTATATACGCGTCCACTGTTATGAATCTGAAAGCAGAGACGACATGTTTTTCTTGAAGAAGAAATTTCAGAGATGTCATTAGTTCTGTGCCAAGCCCGGTGGAGTGCATAGATTTATCAACGGCGAAACGTCCGATTTTTACTGCCGGATAACTGCTAAACTGTTTCTCAACGGGGAACTCCTTTTTTATACGTTTCCACATTGAATTGGATGAATCCTGACGTGAAATTTTGTCGTTCAAGAGACAGAAGTAGGCGAGGATTTTCCCATTATCCTCAAGGATATATGTATATGCAATTTGTTTCTTTTGAAAGGCTTTAGCGTCGTTCAAAAGAAAATCATTCAAATCTTCGTCTCCGCAATCGAAGNCGCCAAGCGGATAATCGTCAGTAAGACGGAGTAANTGTANCATTCTTANAAACGGATTTTTACTTTACGCTTGAANTCCTCGTANGTTTNGCGAAGTTGCTCCTTTTTNTCTTTGGNATAGGGCTTGGTGCTTTGTATGATAGATTCGAACCGCTGTGCATCCGCACCGTAAAGCACCGGAGTTTCTGCTATTGGACGTGCCATGGCTAAAATGGATTATTTGTGAGTGCTTGAATATAAAACGATTGAACTCGTGAATTGTTATGCAAAGATACAGCTTTTTAGTTAAATGTCAATTAAAATTGTAGTCTAATAGTCTTGTTGAAAATTGGGATTGAGGAGGGGAAAAGCATAAAAAGCGGGAAAGAAATGCTCTTTACCGCTTATTTTTTGTATTTTTGCCATATAAACTGTTATAATGAGGTAATATGGCTAATAATGAAGCTCCCTCCGCGCCGCTCGAGAAGTGGACTGAAATCACCTTGCTCCCCGAATGGGAGGAGGAGTTCTATCTTGTCTATACGGCGAAGAAACACGGAAAGTGGGTCATGTTGAAGACCCTTAAACCGGAATATGCCGACAATCCTGAGTTTAAGGATTTGATAGAGAAGGAGTTTGACGTGAGATATAATCTCGCTCATCCCCACATT
The DNA here is from genome assembly GCA_009177195.1 of Bacteroidales bacterium. Lineage (GTDB taxonomy): Bacteria > Bacteroidota > Bacteroidia > Bacteroidales > Muribaculaceae > Muribaculum. The sequence continues at coordinate 1,295 of WFMA01000039.1, forward strand.
GTCATGATCAATGATTTTGAAGATGTGCCGGGACTTGGGAGATGCATTATTACCGACGATGTCTATGGCGACTCTCTTCAGAAGCTGATAAAGGAGAAAAAAGTGACCCCCGACATCATAGACAAGCTGAGGCACAACCTAATCGACGCAATCGATTATATCCAGACAAATCATATAGTCCACCATCCTATACGTCCCGAACGCATCATTTTCACCGAGAATGTGGGCAACCTGAAGCTGATCGACGTAGGTTTTGACCAACTTAAACATATCCAGCCCGCCGATGTCTCGGAGGACATATACAATTACGGATGCGTGCTGTCGGCGGCGCTTGACGCTGTTGAGGCTCCTGACCCCGATTTGCGGAAAATAGCCAGGAAGTGCATTGACCCGGATCCCAAAAAGCGTTACCGTGACTTGCAGGATCTGCACCTGGCTCTCGAAGGGCGCAAATCGTCCCATCTATTGTTTCTTCTTATCGCTTTCCTGGTTGTCATGATACTGGCGCTCGGTTGGCTCACGTTTAATAAAATATCCTGACACTTATTATGGCTGTTGAAATAGTTGAAGTAAAACAGAATAAGAAGGAGCTTGACCGCTATGTCAAGTTCGGAATAAAATTGTATGACGGCAACCCGTATTATGTTCCGCCATTGATTTTCGACGAGATAGCCACCCTTATGCCCGAGAAGAATCCGGCATTTGAGGTGTGTGAGGCTAAGAGCTGGCTGGCGTTGCGCGACGGCAAGCCTGTGGGCAGAATCACGGGCATCATCAACAACGTGGTCAATGAGCGCTCGGGGAAGAGGGATATGCGATTCGGATTCACCGACTTTATCGACGACAAGGAGGTGGTCGACGCTCTTTTCAACACGGCGATGAAGTGGGGCAAGGAGCGCGGGATGGATTCGATCATAGGACCTATGGGCTTTACCGACATGGACCATGAAGGGATGCTGACCGACGGTTTCGAGGAGGCAGGCACGATGGCTACCATCTATAACTACCCTTACTATGTGGACCACGTGGAGCGGATGGGCTTTGTGAAAGACGCCAACTGGGTGGAATATCGCCTTGTGGTGCCCGACTCGGTTCCCGACCAGCTGACGCGCGTCGCTTCCATCGTGGAGAAGAAATTGAAACTTAGGGTCATTAAATATACCAGCGGAAAGAAGATAAAGAATGACTACGGGGTGGCGCTGTTCGAGTTGATAAACGACGCCTACGACCAGCTCTACGGTTATTCGCCGCTCACTAAAAAGCAGATTAATTACTATATAGACCAATACCTGCCTATCCTTAAACTGGAGAACGTGAGCGTGATTGTCGATGAAAATGACACTCTTGTGGGCGTGGGAATCTCTATCCCGTCGATGACGAAGGCGCTTCAGAAGTCGCGCGGCAAGCTGTTCCCCTTTGGCTGGTATTATCTGCTCAAGGGGATGTATGGCAAGAACGACACTGTCGACTTGCTGCTCGTGGCTGTGAAGCCCGAACTTCAGGGCAAGGGGGTGAACGCGCTGCTTTTCACCGACCTTCTCCCGGTGTTTATCAAAAACGGCTACAAGTGGGCTGAGAGCAATCTTGANCTTGCCGACAACGAGAGCGTGCANCAGNAANGNAAGTTCNTCNAGCGCCGCCTTCACCGCAAGCGCTCGGTGTTCCGTAAGGCAATTCCTGATAATATCTGATTGAAATGGCAATAACTCCACTTCTGAGACCATTTTTTCTTCATCGCGCCGGGGTGGCGCGCAAGAGCGCCATGGATGCAGAGGCGACTCAGCGGCGCCAGCTCGCATGGATGATTTCATCGGCACGTGACACTTTTGTGGGAGAAAAGTGGGGATTCAGGGAGATGGATTCTTATGAAGATTTTTGTAGTCGGGTGCCGCTTTCCGAGTATTCCGATCTGCGCCCGCTCGTGATGAGGATGGTCAACGGTGAGCGTGACATCCTGTGGAAAGGGGTGACTCGTAATTTCGCGCAATCGTCGGGAACATCTGACGGAAAGAGCAAGTATATTCCCATTACTGCCGACTCTTTCAAGCGGAATCACTATCAGGGCGGTGCCGACGTGGTGGCGTTCTACCTGTCGCAGTATCCCGACAGCCGCATTTTTGACGGGAAAAGTTTCATTCTCGGCGGTAGCTTCGCCAACGAGCTGTCGCTGCCGGCGGGAGTGTCGGTGGGCGACTTGTCGGCAAACCTTATTCAAAATATAAATCCGCTTGTCAATCTCGTGAGGGTGCCGTCGAAGAAGGTAGCCCTGATGGCTGACTGGCGCATCAAGCTTCCGGCTCTTGTCAAGGCGTCGATGCATGAGAACATCACCAACATCTCGGGAGTGCCCTCNTGGTTCCTTACNGTGCTGAANGAGGTTGTGGCNCAATCAGGAGCGGGCAATATTCATGAGCTGTGGAGTAATCTTGAAGTGTTTTTCCACGGAGGAATCGCATTCGAGCCCTACCGCGAGCAGTACCGCCACATCACCGACCCTGAAAAGATGCGCTACGTGGAGACCTACAACGCTTCGGAGGGATTCTTTGCCGTGCAGGATGACGCTGACGACCACGGGATGCTGTTGCTGCTCGACATAGGCGTGTTCTATGAGTTCATCCCGGTTGAGGAGTCGATGGCTGACTCTCAGCATGCCCTCCCGGTGTGGAGGGTTGAACCGGGAAAAACGTATGCCCTTGTCGTGACGGCTTGCAACGGACTGTGGCGCTTTAAGATCGGCGACACAGTGGAGGTGACTTCGGTCGATCCTGTCAAAATCATAATATCGGGCAGAACGAAGCATTTTATCAATGCTTTCGGCGAGGAGCTGATGGTGCATAACGCCGACGAGGCGATAACTGAAACGTGTCGGGAAATGGGCTGCGAGATTGCCAACTACACGGCGGCTCCGGTCTATGCGGGCGACCGTTCGAGGGGCAGACATGAGTGGCTGATTGAATTTGAGTCGGCGCCTGCCGACATGGAGACTTTCGCCGACAGGCTGGATGCGCAGCTGTGCAAGGTGAATTCCGACTATCAGGCTAAACGCGCCAACGGCATTTTCCTGGACCGCCTGTCGGTCGTTGCAGCGCGGAAGGGGCTTTTCGATGACTGGCTCGCATCGACCGGAAAGCTCGGAGGGCAGCGCAAGGTGCCGCGCCTGAGCAATGACCGCCGGTTCATTGACCCGATGCTGAAGATGAATAATAACCATTGAATAACATAAAAATTATTGCAGATAATGAGATTGAGGAGTTTAGTAAGCGTTCTTGCCGCATGTGTCGCATTAGGATTGTCGGCTCAGGCGAAGTATGGGCCTAATTGTAAAAAAGTAGGATAAAATCCTTGTAAGTCCCTATCTTCTATATCGATACGGTGAGTCTTGATTTAGAGGTCACTTTTTAACAGTTCGTTAACGCTTAATTGTAAAAAAGTAGGATAAAAGTCTTGCAATAGACTGGTGTTTAGTAACTTTGTACCATTAAAAACACATCAGATGAGCAAAAAAATGCGTGTTCTGTTCCTCCTTTAATGTGGTAAAGAATGGCCACAAAGCAGGTAAGCAGCTATATAAATGCAAAGATTGTGACCGTCAATTTGTTGGAGGCAAACGGATAAATCTCAGAGATGTAGAACGTGATTACATAGACGGTAAACAGACATTGGCTCAGCTATCCGTAAAGTATGGGGTCTGCATCAAGACTGTATGGAACATGCTTGGATCAATGCGTCACAAACGCGTGATATCCAAGGATAAGGATGTGATAGTTGAGATGGATGCAACCTATTGGGGGCGATATTTCGGCATAGTTGTAATAAAGGATGCATTCAGAAATAAAGTCTTATGGTACAAGTTTATCCGTAGTCATGAACGGGTGGAGGATTATGTCGAAGGTATTGATTGGCTGAAAGCACATGGATTCAGGGTATGGGGTATTGTATGCGATGGCCTCAGGGGATTGTTTGAGGCATTCCGTCCAATCCCCGTACAGATGTGTCAGTTCCATATGGTCTCGATAGTGCGGCGATATTTAACCAACAAGCCGGATCTGGAAGCTGCGCGTGAACTGCTGACTCTTGTCAAGACGCTTGCACGGAAAGATCAGGCTACATTCATGGCGGATTTGGATCAATGGCATTCACGCCATGAGGAAATACTCAAGGAGAAGAGTACCGATAACTTTGGAAAGAGACATTTTACGCGTCCGAGATTACGCTCGGCCTATCTGTCCATCAAACGGCATGCGCCATGGCTCTGGACATTCGAAAAGCACAAAGACCGTGCTATACCCAATACAAATGCCGGGATTGAAAGTTTCAACTCCAGATTGAAGACAACTTTGAGAATACACAGCGGAATCACAGCCGAACGTCGTATGAAACTGATAGAAAATTTCATTGCAACGCATTATTAAAAAGGTTTTCTTAGCCATGGAACCCCTAAAATAGTGCGAGACTGCCCACGCCGGTAGCCTCGCTCACTATTCCAGTGCGTTATTGGCTTATTGCTCGCAGGTTGCTCCTCAGCAGAGCCTGTTTCCTCTTCAGCCAACTCGCAAAGATACGCTCTTTCGATTAAAAAGTCATCCTACCATTTTACAATTAGGAAATAAAGGGTCTTTTTCATCCTA
>WFMA01000216.1 GCA_009177195.1 Bacteroidales bacterium
CTCGACGCGTCGAAGATGGCTGACGGACAGCGGGCGGGTTTTGCCGCTTTCTGCAAGGACTTCCTTGGCGTGGGCGTGGAGAAGGATGGCAAGAAGCTGCACGTCTATACCGAGAAGGGTGGCGAGGTGACCCGCCATGCCACGTTGAACGGTCCTGTTGTATATTTCAAGACGGCGCTCGACGCAGTGGGGAATGATAACCGCTTTTATTTCAGCAGCGACGGGAAGACGTTTACCGAAGCGGGCGAGCCGTTTGCCATGACGTTCGCTTTCTGGAAAGGACCCCACATAGGGTTGTTCTCCTACAATCCCGCCGGCGACGGGGGCGACGCCTCGTTTGACTGGTTCCGATATGACTATAAATAATAAACCTAAACAATAATCACAATGAATGCAATTAAAATCATTCTGACCGGGGCGTTTGCCTTGATGAGCGCAGGAATGCTCAACGCGCAGCCTTACCCCTATCAGAATCCGAATCTGCCCGCCGAGGAGCGCGCGGCAGACCTTTGCTCGCGTCTCACTCTCGATGAGAAGGTGGCGCTGATGATGAACTCTTCGCCGGCTATCCCCAGGCTTGGAATACCTAAGTTTGACTGGTGGAGCGAGGCGCTTCACGGAGTGGGCCGCAACGGACTCAGCACGGTGTTTCCGTCGTGTATAGGAATGGCGTGCTCGTTTGACGACGGATTGATCGAGGAGGTGTTTACCGCCGTTAGCGACGAAGCTCGCGCGAAGAACACGATAGCCCGCAAGAACGGCACGGTCGGAAAATATAAGAGCCTTTCGTTCTGGACTCCTAACATCAACATTTTCCGCGATCCGCGCTGGGGAAGAGGTCAGGAGACCTACGGCGAGGATCCGTATATGAACGGCAGGATGGGCAAAAGGGTTGTCAAGGCGCTCCAGGGCGGCGAGGGCAACAAGTATTACAAGCTCCATGCCTGCGCGAAGCACTATGCCGTCCACAGTGGACCTGAGAAGACGCGCCACAGTTTTGACATCAACGATCTTCCCGAGCGCGACTTGTGGGAAACTTATCTGCCGGCGTTCAAGGAGCTCGTTCAGAACGGCAATGTGCAGCAGGTGATGTGCGCCTACCAGCGATTTGACGGCGAGCCTTGCTGCGGAAGCAATCAACTTCTTCATCAGATTCTCCGCGACAAGTGGGGCTTCGAGGGACTGGTGGTGAGCGACTGCGGCGCCATCGGCGATTTCTGGAAAAAGGGACGGCACGAGGTGTCGAAGGACGAGGCTGCTGCATCGGCTCTGGGCGTTCTGAGCGGAACCGACGTGGAGTGTGGCGGATCCTACAAGAAGCTGCCCGAAGCAGTGCGCCGCGGGGATATTTCGGAAGCCGACATCGACGTGAGCGTGAAGCGTCTTCTCAAGGGACGTTTCGAACTTGGCGACCTTGACCCCGACGAAATCGTTGAGTGGACCAAGATTCCTGAGAGCGTCATCGCCTCGCCCGAGCACAGGGCTCTGGCTCGCAAGATGGCTCAGGAGCAGATGGTGCTGCTGAAGAATAACGGCATTCTGCCGCTTGCCAAGGATCCTTCGCGCATAATGGTGATGGGTCCTAACGCCGCCGACTCGACAATGCTGTGGGGCATTTATTACGGACAGCCCGCCCACTCGGTGACTGTTCTTGAGGGTATCACCGACAAGATCGGCGACGTAGCCTACACGAAGGGTTGCGAAATCACGGCGATGACCGAGACACGCAGCATCTTTGACCGTCTCACCGCTCCCGACGGAAAGCCGGGGCTGAAGGCTGAATACTGGAACAATCTCGACATGACGGGGGAGCCCGCGGCAGTGGTGAACTACACCAGCCCCATCAGTCTTGACAATGGCGGCAACACGGTGTTTGCCCCCGGGGTGAATCTCACCGATTTCACAGTGAGAATGCAGGGTTCGTTCGTAGCCGACGCCGATGAGACTCTCGACATTTATTTCAATAATGACGACGGCGGCAGAATCATTGTGAACGGCGACACTATCCACAATCGCTGGCGCAACGCCGATCCGTTCAATTTCCGCACATTCAAGCTCAACGTGAAGAAGGGACAGAAATATGACCTGGAATTTGACTATCGGCAGCTTGCCGACGACGCTACGCTGAGCATCGACGTGGCTCGCAACGCGGCGGTGACTCCCGCCGAGATCGTGGCTCGCGCCGCCGACAAGGATGTGGTGGTTTTCGTGGGCGGCATTTCGCCCAATCTTGAGCGCGAGGAAGCGCGCGTGACCGAACCGGGATTTGACAACGGCGACCGCACGAGCATCGAGCTTCCCGCCGTGCAGCGCGAGATTCTTCAGGCTCTCCATGACGCAGGCAAGAAGATTGTGCTCGTGAACTGCAGCGGCAGCGCCGTGGCTCTTACTCCCGAGGACGGTATCTGCGACGCTATTCTGCAAGCATGGTATGCCGGCGAGCAGGGCGGACATGCGGTTGCCGACGTGATTTTCGGCGACTACAATCCGTCGGGAAAACTTGCGGTGACGTTCTATAAGGATGACGCCCAGCTTCCGCCGTTTGACGAATACCGCATGGCAGGACGCACCTACCGCTATTTCCACGACGAGCCGCTCTATCCGTTCGGACACGGCTTGAGCTACACGACCTACAAGTATGGCAAGCCGAGCTATAAGAACGGCAAGGTGACCGTGGAGGTGAAGAACACCGGCAAGACCGACGGCACCGAAATCGTGCAGGTCTACATGCGCCGTCCTGCCGACACTGCGGGTCCTATCAAGACTTTGCGCGCATACGAAAGAGTGGATCTCAAAGCCGGCGAAAGCAAGAAGGTGGAGATCGACTTCCCCCGCGACCGCTTTGAGGTGTGGGACGCTGCGGCTAAGGAGATGCGTGTCATCCCCGGCACCTATGAGTTGATGGTGGGACCGTCGAGCGTTGACTATTCGACCGTGAAAGTGAAAATATGATGCCGTTTTCAACGGCGTTTCGCAGAGCCATGCGCCCCCGCCCGGGGCTCGTGGCTCTGTTTTTTTCCGGATTGAAACGGGAATTGGAATATTTGGCGCAATATTCACAGGGGGGCGGGAGAGAATTGGCTAATTTTGTGACAAACTTGATTTTTATGCTACACGCCGACATCATGAAACGATTCTTTTTTGCAGCGGCGCTGCTTTTTGCCGCCATGACTGCCCATAGCCGCGAGGGCGAGTTCACTCATCCGGGACTGCTTCATTCAGCTTCCGACCTTGAATTCATGCGCGAAAAGGCGCTTTCGGGCGAGGAGCCGTGGAGGTCGGCGTGGGAGCAGCTGAAGGCATCGCCGGTGGCTCAGCTCGACTACAAGGCGACTCCGTTCAGAGTGGTGTCAAACGGTCCATACAATAAGCCTAATATAGGGGGCAATGAGTTCGTGCGCGACGGCACAGCCGCCTATACGATGGCGCTGCGTTGGTACATCGAGCGCGATTCGGCATACGCCGAGAAGGCTATTGAGATAATGAACGACTGGGCGTGTACGCTCGACTCGGTGGTGAACCACAACCGGCAGCTGAAAGTGGGCACGGGCGGAATCAAGTATCTTAACGCCGCTGAAATCCTGAAATACACCTATCCGGCATGGAAGGAGGAGGACCGCAAGGCGTTTGAGACAATGGTGATGGAGAAGCTCTATCCCGTGATCAAGGACTGGACTCCCCGCTATAACGGCAACTGGGATGCCGCCAACGGGCAGACGCTCCTGAGCATCGGGGTGTATATGGACCGTCATGACATCTTTGACGCGGCATACCGTCAGCTGGTGGACGGCGACTCTAACGGCGCCATCAAGAATTATTTTCTTGACAACGGGCAGTGTCAGGAGAGCGGACGCGACCAGCAGCACGTGCAGATGGGTATAGGCTATCTCGCCAATGCGGCTGAAATAGCATGGCACCAGGGGCTGGATCTCTATGGTGTTTTTGACAACAGGCTTTACAGAGGTTTTGAATATACGGCTCGCTACATGTCGGGCGAGGAGGTTCCCTATCAGCAGTATGAAACGTGGTACGGGCGCAAAGTTTTCGGCGATTCCATCTCGACGGGTCAGCGCGACCGGGTATTTCCCGTGTGGGAGCGCGTCTACCGGCATTTTCACGGGCGGAAGGGTATGGACATGCCCTACACTGGGAAACTCGTTGAGAGGAGCCGTCCTGAGGGCGCGGAGGTCCACTCGTTTGTGCCGTGGTCGACGCTGACGTGCGCGGGTTTTCCCGATTGACGGTTCTGTTCCCGCGCGGAGCGGCGNGTTGTGGANAAATTCANTCANATNATTTGTTGNATTGCGAANTAACCNTTAAATTTGCAGCCNACANAGAGGGNGTATTAGCTCATCTGGNTAGAGCGCGACACTGGCAGTGTCGAGGTGAGCGGTTCGAGTCCGCTATACTCCACGGTCCAAATGGCGAACTTAGAGCAAAATCTGAGTTCGCTTGTTTTATTTATGCAAAATACATATCTTTGCCTCTATGAAGTTGATTGAGATGAATATGGACAAAATTATAGCCTTGTGTCGCAAATACAAGGTTGCCAAACTTTGGGTATTCGGCTCAATCCTGACTGATCGCTTCAATGACAGCAGTGACGTGGATTTCGCAGTTAATTTCGATTCTGACGGCATAGCGCGGGAACAATTAGACTGGGCAGATTTGTTTTTTGACTTCCTTAATGAGTTGAGAAATATATTGGGGCGTGATGTTGATATCGTTTTTGATGATTGTGTGAAGAATCCGTATTTCCGAAAGGAACTTGATGCCACAAAGCAATTAATCTATGGATGAACGAGAACTGAAATATCTTTCGGATATCTCTACTTGCATTTCGCAAGTGGAAAGCGCGCTTGAGAGATTCGGACGCAGTTACGAGACATTTGAAACCGATATCGTATTCCGTTTATTCATCGAGCGAAACATTGAGATAATGGGGGAAGCTATGGGGCGTATTCTTAAAATGCACCCTGATGTTAAGATATCGGGGGCGAGAAAGATTGTAGACACTCGTAATTTCGTAATCCATGCCTACGACTCTTTGAAACCTGATATTTTGTGGGCAATTGTGATCAATCACATTCCGGTGTTGAAGGAGGAAATCTCGCTGCTTCTAAATGAGGCGGAGTGATTTTGCTCTCGGTTGTTTGGTTGAGTAGATATTTCCGGTTGGTGACATAAACAAACTAACCGTACAGTATTTATGAAACACTTCTGACCTATGGAGATTTAGGGGGCACTCTTTGCAGAGTGCGGCACCTGGTGGCGGTGATCCCGGCACACCTCGCTTCGCTCGTAGTGCCGGGTTATTCGTAGGAGTAAGCCTTTCAGGCTTGCGAACCGGGGATATATGCTGCCGGGTTATTCGTAGGAATAAGCCTTTCAGGCTTGGCGACGGGGAATCTGTAGTGCCGGGTTATTCGTAGGTGTAAGCCTTTCAGGCTTGCGAACGGGAACTATCTGCTGCCGGGTTATTCATAGGCTCCTATTTTGGTCTTGGGATTGATTTTGGGTTGGAGGGCGGAGAAGAGTTGAGTGGTTTCGGGGAAATTTGCTACCTTTGCAGTCTTGTTTAGGTAATTCCGGATAATTTATGAGTGGACACAGTTTTAAGGAGTGGTTTTTTGCCACGCGCCCGTGGTCGTATCCTGCGTCGGTGATGCCGGTGCTTGTCGTGATGTGTTATGTGGGTTGGCTTGCCTCAGTCGGCGAGTTTGAGAACGTGAAGTGGTTGAACGGTGTGCTGGCTGTGCTTGCGATGGCGCTTTTTCAGGCTGCCGGAAACACGTGGAGCGATCTGCACGACTATCGCAGCGGTGTCGACACGGAAGAGGGCTATGGGGTGAAGATTCTCACTTCGGGCGATTTTTCCGAGAGGGAGGTTAAACGCCTTTCACTGGGGCTGCTTGCCGGTGCAGTGGTGCTTGGGCTGTGGATCTGTTTCATGTCGGGGATGTGGACGGCGGTCATAGGGCTTGTCGGCGTGATTCTGACAGTGTGCTATCCGTGGCTTAAATACAGGGCGCTCGGGGATGTGGATATCTTTTTGACCTACGGAGCGCTTCCTACAATAGGTACCGCCTATGTGCTGACTGATTGCCTGGTGTTGCCGGTTTTGTGGCTTGCCATCCCTGTGGGGCTAATCACCGTGGCTATTCTTCACGTGAATAATACGCGTGACGTTGTTACCGACTCCCGCGCCCGCATAAGCACGTTTGCCATGCTGATAGGACACCGCGCGTCCACGAGGGTGTATGCTGCTGAAATCCTGGCGCCGTTTGTGGCGGTCGTGCTGCTTGTGGTGTTCGGGGTGTTGCCCGCATGGTCGCTTCTATCGCTGGCGGCTATCGTGCCGGCGATTAGGAATGTGAAGATAATGCTCGGGTCGAGCTCCGGGAATACGGGCGGAATCGTGGCGCTTGACGCCGCCACGGCTCAGCTTCAACTTGTGTTCAGCCTGCTGCTGTGCGTGTCGCTTATAATAGCGTCGATAATTTAATTTTTTGAAAGGATAATGAAAAAAGTTTATCTGGCAATTCTCGTGGCGTTGGCGTTGTGGACGGTGATGTTTTCGCCGTTTACCGCCCCTCATGTCAACCTGTGGCTCGTGATGACGATAGCCGCTGTCATTCTCACTGCGATGTCGACCTGTTTCGGCGACTGGTACCGGCATTTCCGGGTGAAGCCGGTGGATGTGGTGATCGGAGTGGGGAGCGCCGCCGCGCTGTGGGGCATTTTCTGGCTTGGCGACAAGCTGTCGCAACTGATGTTCAATTTCGCGCGTCCCGAGGTGAACGCCATCTATTCGTTCAAGGAGTCGATATCTCCTTGGCTGCTTTCGTTGTTGCTTCTGCTGATTATAGGTCCAGCCGAGGAGATTTTTTGGCGCGGGTTCGTGCAGCAGAAGATGACTGCGAAATGGGGCGCTGATATGGGCTTTGCAGTAGCGACGGCGGTCTACGCTCTTGTGCATGCGGGATCGTGCAATTTCATGCTCGTGATGGCGGCTTTGGTTGCCGGAGGTTTCTGGGGCTTGATCTACAGGTTCTATCCGTCGCGGCTGGGCGCATTGGTTATCTCCCACGCCGTTTGGGACGCAGCCGTGTTTGTGTGGTTTCCGATTTGAGGGAGGTAGAAGAGAATAAGAAAAATTAGCGGGGACGCCATTACGGCGCCCCCGCTGCGGTTTTACCTTAGAATTGAACCGTCTTGGAGAGTGAGTTATATGAAATGAGGCTTATTTGTAGGTGAATTCAGCGGTGGCGCGGATGTCGGCGCTTGAAGAGCCTATGAGCACTTTGAATTTGCCGGGTTCAGCCACCCATTCGTGAGTCTTGTCGTCGAAGAATTTGAGGGCTTCGGGGGTAATTGTGAATTTGACAACTTTCGTTTGCCCCGGCGCGAGTTCCACTTTCTTGAAATCCTTAAGCTCCTTGACAGGACGGGGAAGTGACGACTTTTCATCGGCGATATAGACCTGCACTACCTCTTTTCCGGCTTTTCTGCCAATGTTGGATAGGGGAACGGAGAGGGTTATCGAGCCGTCGGCGGTCATCTCTTTAGCTGACAGAGAGGGGATGCCATAGTCGAACTTGGTGTAGCTCAATCCGTGGCCGAAGGGGAAGAGGGCGGGAATGTTCTTGGTGTCGTGCCAACGGTAGCCCACGAGGATGTCTTCGAGATATTCCTGCTGAGGGTTCTTGCCCACATTGACATCGGCGCCGGCAAGATCGGAAGCGGCGTTGCCGCCTTCGGTCTCAAGTTCGATTCCGGGATAGGATCTTTCGCCGAAATAGTGGGCGGCGTTGTCCTCAAGACGGCGCGGGAAGGAGAAGGGGAGCTTTCCGCTGGGATTGACCTCGCCTGAAATCACGCTCGCCATCGACGGACCGATCATGGTGCCGAGATACCAGCTCTGGATCACGGCGGGAACTTTGCCGATCCAGGGCATTGCATAGGCATTGCCCGACACGTTGGCAACGATGAGGTTGGGATTGGCGTCGGCAAGCTGCTCGATGAGGAGATCCTGACCCCAGGGGAGGTTATATTCGCGGCGGTCGGAGGCTTCGCAGTCCTGGAAGCCGTTTTTGTTGAGCCCGCCTATGTAGATGACTGCGTCCATCCCTTTAGCCATAGCCACCGCCTCGTTGCGGAGCGAGTCGAGCACAGCCTGTGGAATGGTGTCTTCTTTTTCATACATTGCTCGCCCCGTGAGGTAGCCGGGGGCATATTTCACGCCGTCGCCATAGACAGCCTTTATCGCTTCAAGCGGCGAGAACATGTCCTTGACCTTCAGCTCGGATGAGCCGCCACCTTCGTTGAGGGGACGCACGGCGTTTTCGCCCACCACGAGGATGTTGCGGTATTTGGCGGGATCGAGCGGGAGTATGCCCGAGTTCTTCAGGAGCACGATCGCTTCGTCGCCGATCTGCTTGGCGGCGGCATAGTGCTCGGGAGAAGCGATAGAACCGAAAGGCTTGTCGGGGTTCATCGCGGTGCGGAAGATGAGGCGAAGGATATTGCGCGCTTTCGCGTCGACGGTAGAGTCGGGTAGCTCGCCGTTTTTGAGCATTTCAAGGTAGGGCTTGCCGAGGTAGTAGTCGTCGAAAGTGAATTCGCTTTCGCTCGTCAGTCCGTTGGTGAAGGAGCCCATCTCGATGTCGAGTCCGTTGAGCGCCGATTCTTTAGTGTCGTGGGCTCCGCCCCAGTCGGTTATCACCACTCCGTCAAAACCCCATTCGTCGCGCAGAATTTTGTTGAGAAGGCGGTCGTTGTGACAGCAGTGCTGGTTCCATATCTGATTGTAGGCGCCCATAATCGACCATGCTTTTCCCTCCTGCACAGCTTTTTTGAAGGCGGGGAGGTAGATTTCATAGAGGGCGCGGTCGGAGAGGACCACGTTGACGTTGCCGCGCCATTTCTCCTGATTGTTGAGCGCGAAGTGCTTCACGCAGGCGGCAACTCCGTTTTTCTGGAGCTCCTGGATGTAGGGCACCACCATCTCGCCGGCAAGATAGGGATCCTCGCCCATGTATTCAAAATTGCGGCCGTTGAGAGGGGTGCGGTAGATGTTCACGCCGGGACCGAGGAGCACGTTCTTGTTGCGGAAACGGGCTTCTTCGCCCACGTTCTTTCCATAGATTGCCGACATTTCGGGGTTCCATGTCGCCGCAAGCGCCGTCAATGCCGGGAATGCGGTGATTGAGTCGTTTTTCCAGTTGGAATATCCCCAGTCGTTCCAGTTGATTTCGGCGCGGACTCCGTGGGGTCCGTCGCTCATCCATATTTCGGGTATTCCGAGACGCGGCACTCCGGGGCTTGAGAATTTGCCCTGAGCATGGCACATTTTCACTTTTTCTTCGAGAGTCATTCGTGAAAGCGCGTCTTCCACGCGTTCTTCGACGGGCTTGGTCTTGTCGAGGTAGACCGGAGTCTGCGCAACCGCCGCCGTGGAGGCGATTGTCAGTGATAGCATTATTGACTTGAGATTCATATAGGATAGGGGTTGGTTAGCGGGTGGCTTTAATTGTAGCGCCGGCTGGATCGAGTCCAGGCGAGGATGCTCCGATTGTCACAGTTCCGGCATCGCCGTTGTTCTGAACAATGAGGAGCGACTTGCCGTTGAACGCCTTGCGGCGGTCGGCTTTGAAGCGTTCGAGCGAGATGGGGGAGCCGTTGTCGACGCCCGCATTGGTTCCCGCTCCTGTCACTGAGAAGGTGATTTCGTTGTCGGCAAGGGGGCACGGATTGCCGTCTTTGTCGAGGATTTCAGCGGTGATGTAGCAGAGGTCCTTTCCGTCGGCGGTTATCACGTTGCGGTCGGGCGTGAGGCGTATCTGAGCCGGCTCGGATGCGGTTTTTATTTCACGCCGCGCCACCTCTTTTCCATCCTTACGGCTCACGATGCTGACCGTTCCGGGATGGAAGGTGACACGCCACGAAGAGTGGTATTTGCCCGGCTCGGGGCGGCGCGTTCCTTGCGACTCGCCGTTGATGAATAGTTCTACCTCGTCGGCGTTATTATAATAAGACCACAGGTCGATTTCCTGTCCATCCTCCCAGTTCCAGTGGGGGAAGAGGTGGAGCACCGTTTTGTCGGGGCGCCACTGACTCTGATACATGTAGTAGATGTCCTTGGGGAAGCCTGCGAGGTCCACGATGCCGAAGTAGGAGCTGCGCGCGGGCCAGCCGTAGGGGGTGGGCTCGCCGATGTAGTCAAATCCTGTCCAGATGAACTGTCCCATGATGAAGTCGTTGTCCTGAACATGGCGCAGAGTGCCTTCGTGATTGTTGCCCCAGGGGGCGTGGCAATTGTCGTAGGAGGAGCATGAGAATGNNTCGTCGTAGAAGGGGATGTCCCATCTAACGGGCNAGAGCNGCATACTGTCGGACNGCATGAGGTAGTAGCNGCGTGTCATCAGCGCCGANACGCTCTCGGNGATGATAAACGGTTTGCCGGGGAAATTGCGGGGCACGTCCTTGAACCAGTCGTCATGGTAATTGTAGCCGATGACATCGAGAGCGCCCGAGCGGAAGAGGTGGTTACCGGGATTGGGCTCGTTGCATCCAGCCGTGACGGGACGGGTGGAGTCGTAGCGGCGCACCATGTCGGCGAGTTTTTGGGTGAGCAGCGAGTTGACCGAGGTTTCCCCTTCGGCGGCGAGCATCTCCTTGCTGTGGCCGAAGTTGAGAATGAGGTTGGCTTGTTCGAGGGAAAGGGTGTCGGCTTTTGCGTCGCTCCACTGTTCAAGCACCTCGTTTCCGATGCTCCACATGAATATGGAGGGATGGTTGCGGTCTCGCTTGATGAGGTCGGTGAGGTCGCGTTCGTGCCACTCGTCGAAATAGCGTGCATAGTCGTGGGCGGTTTTTTTCTTTCGCCACATGTCGAAAGTTTCATCCATCACGAGCAGTCCCATGCTGTCGCAAAGCTGAAGCAGCTCGGGCGCCGGGGGATTGTGGGAGCATCGGATGGCGTTGACACCCATCTCTTTCATTATTTCAAGCTGGCGCTCGATGGCTCGGCGGTTGACGACGGCGCCGAGGGCTCCGGCATCATGGTGGAGGCAAACACCGTTGATTTTCATCGATTTGCCGTTGAGCGAGAAGCCTTTTTCGGCATCGAAAACGAACGTGCGGAACCCGGTGACGGTCTTGAATGTGTCAAGCAGTTTGCCCGACTCGGCATCTTTTATATAGGTGACGAGTGTGTAGCAATTGGGCGAATCAACGTCCCACAGCATGGGATTTTTCAGCGTGATGACCGCTTTCGCTTCTGTCACAGAATCAGCCGATGCGTTGATCTCTAACGTCTCCTCGGTTGACTGCGCCACCTTTTTTCCATCGGGGGCAAAGAGCGACGAGCTTACCTTTACCCGGTTCGCCTTGCCGCTGTGATTGACGATTTCGGTGGTGATGTCGAGGGTTCCGGTGTCGCCGTCGACAGTAGGCGCGACAGCTTGTCCCCACTTGTCGACATGGACCGGATTGAGAACGCGGAGCCACACATTGCGGTAGATTCCGCAGCCTGAATACCATCGGGAATTGGGCTGCTCGGCATTGTCGACCTTGACGGCGATGATGTTTTCGCCGCCATAGTTGAGATAGGGGGTGAGGTCGTAGGAGAACGAGGCGTAACCGTAGGGGCGGGTGCCGAGGTAATGCCCGTTGATGTAGACCGACGCATTCATGTAGGCGCCGTCGAAGTCGATATATATCTGTTTGCCCCTGTCAGATTCCGGAACGGTGAAGGTTTTGCGATACCATCCTATGCCACCGGGAAGGGCGCCTCCGCCGGTGCCNGATGGATTGCTTTCGCTGAAATCGCCTTCAATCGCNNAGTCGTGGGGTAGGTNGNGTTCTCGCCAGCCGCTGTCGTCGAAATCGGGGGAGGCGACGCTGTCGTTGTCGNTAAGCNNGAATTTNCAGNCGTCGTTGAATCCTTGCCGCGAGTCGCCGGCGGCAGTGTCGTCGCTATGGCACCCTGTGAAGAGCGCCATAGCGAGGATGGAGGCTATAAATATCAGTTTACGCATAGAGTAGTGCCGGGGTTAGAGTTGGATTGTTTTCGACGCGCCGTCATAGTCCACCTTGACTCCTGCCGCTTTCACGGGATTAGCCACGGGTCGGGACTCGTCGATTTTCACCACATTGAAGACGCGGTTGCGTTTCATGCCGGGATATTCTCCCTGACGGTCGCCGATTGTGAGCGTAGAGGAAGCGTTGTCGAATGACAGTGGGATTTTGGCGAATTGCCCTTTCTCGTAGTTGTAGTTCACGCCTTCGTCTTCATAGAGGGTGAAGCTGCCGTCCTTGCCTGCATAGACGAGGATTGTAACGGGCTCGGCTGATTCCTCGGCTGTGGACTTGATGTCGCCGCCCACGGGAATGATCGAGCCTGAACGGACGAACAGGGGCATCTGCTCGTAGGGCGCGGCGATGTCAAGAGTAACCCCGCCGGGGATTGCTTTTCCGGTGTAGAAGTCATACCACACGTTGTCCTTGGGGAAGTAGACCCGGCGGCTGCGCGCTCCGTATTTGTAGACGGGAGCCACGAGGAATGCGGGACCGAACATGTATTCGTCGCTGATGTCGCGCGTTGCCGCGTCGGCAGTGAAGTCCATGACGAGCGGGCGCATGATGGTATAGTCGTCAAAGTGGGTCATTGCCGCCAGCGAGTAGATGTAGGGCATCAGGTTGTAGCGCAGGCGGGTATAGTAGAGGATTGAATTGTAGGCGGGGTGTCCTTCAGGCGCGATGTTGAAGATTTCACGGAAAGGATATTGACCGTGGGCGCGGAAGAGCGGCGAGAATGCGCCAAACTGATACCAGCGCGTGTTGAGCTCGCGCCATTCTTTAAGATCGTCGTTCTCTTTGCCGGTTTTCCTGAACTCCCTTTCGGCTGCCACATATCGGTCCTCGACGCAGAATCCGCCGATGTCCATGCTCCACCAGGGTATTCCGCTTATCGAGAAGTTGAGTCCTGCCGCAATCTGAGCCTCCATGTCCTCCCAGCGAGTGGCGATGTCGCCGCTCCATGTAGCTGTGGAGTAGCGCTGCTGTCCTGCGAATCCTGAGCGCGTCAAGAGGAACACTCGGTTGTCGTTGCCGGTGCCTCGCTGCCCGTCGTAGATTGCCTCGGCGTTCATCAGGGCGTAGGCGTTGAAGAATTTTGCCGTGGGTCCCATTGCCGTGGGTCCTGCAAGGTCTTTGCGATACTCAATGTCGGTGCAGTCGCGGATATTGGGCTCGCTGGCATCCATCCACCACGCATCGATGCCGAGGGGCACATAGTGGTCCTGCATCTGGCTCCAGAACAATTTGCGGGCGCCGGGCGAGTAGGCGTCGTAGAACGAGCCGATATAGCCGGGTCCCACCCAGTCGCGGATGCTGTCTTTGACAGCCTGCTGATACATCCAGCCGTTTTTGTCAAACTCTTTGTAGTGGTCGGTGGTGACGTAGAATTTGGGCCACACCGAAATCATGACTCTGCCGTCCATGGCGTGGATAGAGTCGACCATTCCTTTCGGATCGGGGAAGCGGTCGCGGTCAAATTCATGGCTTCCCCATGAATCCTGTTTCCAGTGGAGCCAGTCGATGACAATGTTGTCGATGGGGATGTTGCGGTTGCGGAATTCGGCGAGGGTTGAAAGCACTTCGTCCTGAGTGTTGTATTTTTCACGGCTCTGCCAGTAGCCCATAGCCCATTTAGGCATGATGGGTGCTTTGCCGGTGAGAGCGCGGTAGCCTTTTATCACTTCGTCGATGTCGTCGCCATAGATGAAGTAGTAGTCGATCATGTCCTGCATCTCGCCCCACCATGTCATCTCTTTTCCGTCGGGCTCGTAGACTCGCAGTCCGCAGTAGGCGACGGCTCCGTTGGGTGTCCAGTCGATTTTTATAGGCACACGTTTGCCGGCTTCGAGATTTACGGAGAACTTGTAGCTGTTGGGGTTCCATGCGGTGCGCCATCGTTCGGGCACTACCTCCTTGCCGTCGATCCAAACGGTTTGATAGCCCGAATAGTAGAGGATGAATTTGTATTCGCCCGATTCCTTAGGCTCGATTTCTCCCTCGTAGGTGACGGTTGAGCCGTTGTANNGGAAGTCTTCGGGCAGATTCACCACGTGGGCGAGGTCGCCGCGNTTCAGATGCTCGAAATAGAGTTGCGGTTCTCGGCGCGACAGCGTTTTTCCGTCTTTCTGAGTGTAGGTTCCGGTGAGGGCGCCTTCCTGTCCCTCCTTATCATATAAGGTGAACGCTTCATTGAGCTGCATGTAAGGATTGGGATTGCCCCATCGCAGCAATGAATAGCTGTCCCACAGGATGCCGTAGTTGTTGGACGACACGATGAACGGAACCGACACCTTTGTATTATATTGGAAGAGTTCTTCGTTCTTATGCTTGTAGTTGAATTCGTTGCTCTGATGTTGTCCGAGTCCGTATAGCCCCTCCTCGTCATCGATCGACTTGAAGCTCTGGGTCACGGTGAAGCCGTCGGTGCCCTGGACGCTTATGGGCTCAAACTTTCTTCCGTTGTCTTCTTCCACGAGAATGGGGTTTCCGTTGATGTCATAGAACGCCACGGATCCGTTGTTGCGGTTGACGGTCGCTTTAAGCGCCGCAGTAGTCAGTGTCANNAGCGAATCATCGGCAGTGACGTCGAATGNGGTTTTTTCCGTGTTGTTGACAATTATCAGGCTGCTGTCGGAGGAGNATTTTCCGGTTGCCGACGCNGNNACTCTGNTCNGCTTGTCGCCGANCACTTTCAGCCTCACCTTGGCGGCTCCGTTTTCTTCCTTGTCGTTGACATTGACGATAACGCCGTCAGAAATTTTCTCGTAGCCTTTAGAGCAGCTTGACAGCGCCGTGAGAGCGAGCGCCGATAGGAGGGTGATGGAAAACGCGGTTCTCATGTAGTTACGGTATTTCAATATAAGATTATGTATAATAAAGCGATGCGTAAAATTATCGTTATCGCAAATTTACGAATTTTACGCATCGCCTATGTTCAGAATGAGGGTATCAAATGTTATATGCCCTCCTTCTTTTGATATTCCGATGGGGGCATTCCGTATTCTTCCTGGAAATACCGGCTGAAATACTTGGGATTGTTGAAGCCGAGCTTGTAAGCCACTTCCGACACGGTGAGCTGGCTTTGGCGCAGGTATTGCTCGGCACGTTTCAGCCTCAGCAGCCTGATGAATTCAATGGGAGTCTTCCCGGTGAGCTTCAGAATTTTCTTATAGAGGTGGACTCGGCTCATGTTCATGGCTCGGCTGAGTTCCTCGACGCTGAGGTCGCTGCGGGAAATGTTGTCCTCCACATATTTTTTCGCCTTGTTGATGAACTGCTCGTCGAGGGGAGTGATTTCAATCGGCTCGGGCTCGGGGATGATTGTGGCTCGCTTGGGCTGTTTTGACCCTGCGTTTTCGACAAGTTTCCTTATTTTCAGTTTGAGCACATCGTTGTTGAAGGGCTTGGTCACATAGTCGTCGGCGCCGCGGGTCAAGCCTTCGATTTCGGAACCGGCGTCATGTTTCGCCGACAGAATCAGGACGGGAATGTGGCGTGTCGACCTGTCGCTTTTCACTCTGCGGCATAGTTCGATTCCGTCCATGCGGGGCATCATCAAGTCGCTTAAGATCACGTCGACATGGTTGTCGTTGAGCATATCGATGGCTTCAAGCCCGTCATAGGCTTCAATCACGGTGTATTCATCGGAGAGTTCCGACTTGAGGAAGTTGACCATGTCATAATTGTCGTCGACCACGAGCACCACCGGTTTTAGGGTAGGCGTTGTTTCGCCTGACGCTTGTTCAATGGCGGGTACCGGAATGGGGGCGACGGTTTTCGTTGGCGCCTTTATGGGGATTTCGATGGTGAAGGTTGAGCCTCCTCCCGGGGTGTCGGTGACTGATATCGCTCCGTCGAGCACTTCGATATATTCGCCTACAAGACTCAATCCTATTCCGGTTCCGGTCTCTCCATCGCTGCCTTTTGAGTGGCGGCTTTGGTAATAGCGCTGGAAGATGAGCGATTTCTCGTCGTCGGCTATTCCGCATCCGTTGTCGGCTACCGCCACGATGAGTTTGTCGACTGATGTCGAGATGTCGAGTTTCACGTTTCCGCCGNGGGGAGTGAATTTTATTGCGTTTGANAGCANGTTGGAGATGATTTTGTTGAGCTTGTCCTGGTCAAACTCCNTGTCGAGTCGGTNGACCGAGGAGGCGAAATTCAGCGTGATATCCTTTCGTTCAGCCTGNNCTATGAATGAGTCGNGGACCGAGCGGATGAACTCGACCACGTCGCCTGTGGTTCCCGAGTATTTCAGAGCGCTCTCCTCGTTTTTCCTGAAGTCGAGGAGCTGGTTGACGAGGTTGAGCAGCCTCACGGCGTTGCCGTGGGCGATTTGCAGGCGGTCTTTCAGCCGGCGGTCGGTCGACTCTCTGAGGAGCGACTCTATCGGCGAAATGATGAGGGTGATGGGGGTGCGCAGTTCGTGGCTCACGTTGGTGAAGAATTTGTCTTTCATGCGTGAGAGTTCCTCTTGCTTCTTGGCGAATTCGGCTTTTTGGAGTTCCTCCACGTGGCGGCGTTCAGCCCGGCGTATAACTCGGAACACGAGCCAAACGACCAGCGCTATGAGCAGGAGATATATGAGCCATGCCCATATTGTAGCCCAGAATGGGGGCGCCACGGTGATTGTGATGCTGCGTTCCTGAGCGCTTTCCGTTCCGTCGCTGTTGACTGCCTTTATGTAGAGGGTATAGGTTCCGGGCGAAAGATTGGTGAAGGTGGCGTGATGCACTCCGGGGAGGCATTCCACCCACTCCTTGTCGATACCGTCGAGCTTATAATAATAGGAGGTGGAGGCTGTCTGCACATAGTTATTGGTCGTGAAGCCTACCGTGAAGCTGTTCTGATTGTAATTAAGGGAAATTTTATCAGCGTGGTTGAGCGATTTTTCCAGAATCACCCTGCCGTCATATTTTTGTCCCGGTTTTATTTCGGAATTTCCGAGATAGAGCGAGGTGAAAAGGATGTCGGGGCTGGTGGTGTTGTACTGGATATTTGCCGGCGACACGTAGCTTAGTCCGTAAGGACCTCCCACGACGATGTCGCCGTTGTTCATTTTGGCAAGCGAGCGCTGGTTGTAGGCGGCGTTCTGCAATCCGTCGCTGCTTGAATAGATTTGGTTGCGGAATGAGTAGCTCCGGTTGTCGGCGTTTTTCTTCGTTGTCACGGCGATTACGGCTCCGTCTATCGCCACCCACATTTTCCCGGCGTTGTCCTCCATCAGCCCGAGGACGTAGTTGGCAGTGGTGTTGGGCGACAGGGGGATGTCGTAGATTGAGTCATTCACGTGGTCATATACGTTGAGTTCCTTGTCGTTGGCTATCCACAGGAGTCCGCGGCTGTCATAGAACACCTGNCTGACGTAGTAGTTTTCGCCCGTGCGGCGGATGTTGTTGAACGGGGTTATCTCGNCGGTGGCGGGGTCATGGACCGATATTCCCACGGTGGTGCCTATATAGGTTTTTCCGTTGTCGCCCCGGCAGAGCGAGGTGATGTAGTTGGTGGTGAGTCCGCTGTTGTCGATTGAATAGGTTTTTATTTCGCGTGTCGCCGGGTCCATCAGCTGCAAGCCTTTGCCGAGGGTTCCGATCCACACTGTATTGTCGGGGTTTTCAAGCACCGCCCACACATTTTTTGACGCGATGCCCTGGGCGGCACCATAGTGGGTGAACGTGCCGTTCTTGAATTTCTTCAGTCCGCCGTTGTAGGTACCTATCCATATCCCGCCGTCGTAGGAGGGGACAAGTGCAGTGATGGGGGCGGGGCGGTCGCCGTCGGCNGCATCGGGGAATGAGGTTATTTTTCCGGTGGAGCGGTCGAGCAGCTTCAGCCCGTAGCTGTCGGTTCCCATCCAGCAGGTGTTGCCGGGACCCGGTGCGGCGCAGTTCACATCTTCAAGCGCAACGAGTCCGAATTTGAATTCGCTGCTGTTGTAGGCGGAAATTCCTTTTTTCTGGGTTCCGATCCACACGTTGCCGTCATTGTCGGCAAGGATGGTGCTGACTGAGTTGTTGCCGAGTCCGTCGGGGTCGGCGGGGTTTTTCGCCACATGCTCCATGCCCCCGGCGCGGTCTATTATTATCACGCCCTCATTGTCGAGCCCGAGCCAGATGTTGCCGTCGCGGTCCTGGGCGACGGCTCGCACGATGGGGGAGTTTTTCATGCTCGCCAGGGGCGAGTCCTCCCACAGATTGGTGTTGGAGTTGTAGACCCACAGCCCTTTGTCGCCGTAGATCCATATCTTGCCGTCGTTGTCGGCTGTCATTTTCAGCTCGATGTTTCCGCCGCCGAGTTCGCGTTTTAATCGCTCGTCGGAGTTGACAATCTCGTTGTTCTGGTTGACGAAGAAGAGCTTGCCTTTAGTGTCGAGGATTGCCACGTTTTCTTTGTGGGGTATTCCGGCGATGTCGTTTATTTGGGTGCCTTCTTCGTCGGCTATCCCTTCCACTTTTTCAGTTTCTCCGGTGGAGAAGCAGTATAAGCCGTCGTCGCTCATGTATATCNACAGGCATCCGTCGGCGATATACATGGATTGTGGGGTGGCGNTGAGCCCCATTTTCCTGAACGTCTCGACAGNATTGTTGTCGAAGGTGTCGGTTTCGGGGTCGTATTTTACATACGTGTCGCCCGAATGTATCCAGATGAATCCTCGGGGATCCTGCTTGATCGCCGTGATGTAGTTGTATTTCAAGGAGGTGGAGTCGCCGGGGATTTCACGGTAGACTTTCACTGAGTATCCGTCGTAACGGTTCAGCCCGGTGGCGGTTCCTATCCATAGGAAGCCGTCGCGGTCTTTGAACACGGAGTTGATTTTGTTATGTGACAGTCCGTTGCCCGCTTCAAGGTGTCGGAAACGGTAATTGCCGGCGTTTATGACTCCCGATATAAGGAGCGACAGAAGAACTGTGATGAGCTTTGAAAAGGACATGTGGCTGTTAGGTTTAGGCTATATGACACAAAAATAATAATAACTGTGAATATCCGCAAATAATGGCCGGCATATTTTGCACATGTCATATCGGCAAGTTTTTATGTTTTATAACATATATTAGACCGATGTTAACATTTCAACCCTGTTAATGCAACATTTTCCGCCTTCGGTTTAGCAAAACATACCGAACGGAGCTACTTTTAACCTGAGTGTTTCTGTGAATATCAGTTAAATTTGCGTATTGACCATCCCGAGACGCCATGAAAAACTGTTGAACCGGGATTGCCGACTGAAACCAATTATAACATCAATATTCTACCTAACCTTAAAAACAAAAATCAATGGGAAAGAAACTAATGGATTATTGCCGGGAGTCACGACTCCTCAGGACTGCCTTGGTGACCCTGTGCCTCTTGACATGCGTTGGGCTGGCTAATGCCGAGCCGATCACAGTGTCGGGTACCGTTACCTCAGCTGCCGATGGCGAGCCTCTGATCGGGGTGACCGTTCAAGTGAAGGGTTCAGCTGTGGGCACAACCACCGATTTTGACGGCAACTATGTCATTAAAGCCGAAAAGGGTTCCACTCTTTCATTCTCTTATGTCGGCATGCAGCCGCGCGAAGTGGAGGTGACCTCTGCTAAACTCGATGTTGCGCTTCTTGAGAATCTTGAAGTGCTCGACGAGGTTGTCGTGGTCGGTTATGGCGTTCAGAAAAAGAAACTCGTGACCGGAGCCACCGCCCAGGTCAAAGGTTCCGATATCGCGAAATTGAATACCACCAGCCCGCTTCAGGCTATGCAGGGACAGCTTCCGGGCGTGTCCATCGCTTCGGAATCGGGACAGCCCGGTTCGTCGATGAAGGTGACCATCCGCGGTCTCGGCACCACCGGCAACGCGTCTCCGCTTTACCTTATTGACGGTATCGGCGGCGACATCTCGACGCTGAATCCCGCCGACATCGAGTCGATCGACGTCCTTAAGGACGCAGCTTCCGCTGCCATCTATGGCGCGCAAGCTGCAAATGGTGTAGTACTCGTTACCACTAAACAGGGTCGCGAGGGTAAAACCCGAGTGACTTTTGACGGATATTACGGCTGGCAGAGCGCTCCGCGCAAAGCCAAGATGCTGAACGCTACCGAATATATGACCATCATGGACGAGCAGGCTGTCAACTCGGGCTCGGCTCCGTTCAACTGGGGAGATATCAACAGTATATGGCGTGTCAACGACGAGGGCGAGCGTCTCGGGGTGATCAATACCGACTGGATCGACCAGATGTTCAAGGACAATGCCGTGACTCAGAGTTATACTATCGGCGTGACCGGCGGAAACGCTGTCAGCACTTATGCAATGTCGATGGGCTATATCAACCAGGAGGGTATTGTAGGCGGCAAAGAGGTGTCAGACTATTCCCGCTACAATTTCCGCATCAACTCCGACCACAAGCTGTTTGACGGCTTGATCACCGTTGGAGAGCAAGCAAGTTTCGTTTATGTCAAGTCGACAGGCATCGGCGTGGGCAACCAGTATAACAACACTCTTCGCGGAGCGTTTGGCACGTCGCCCCTTTCACCGGTCTACAATGCCGAGGGCGAGTTCAACAGCACCGCCGATTCCGACTGGTATAAAGCCGACGGCAACCCTTACGGGTCGATGATGCTTCAGACTCATAACCGCACCAAGACCGCCACATTCTCGGGTAATGTCTACGCACAGGTTGAGCCTATCAAGAATCTGCGCGTGAAAACCGTTTTCGGCGCCGTTTACGGTTCAAGCGAATACCGCTCTTTCAAGCCCTCCTATAAGTTCTCTCTTTACGACTATCAGGACTACACCAGCGTCAGCCAGAACATGAATCACTCGCTGGGCATGACATGGACCAACACCGCATCCTATGATTTCGACATCAAGGACCACTCTTTCAGCGCCCTNGTGGGTATGGAGGCTTACCGTTACAGCGGCACTTATCTCAGCGCCGGCAACCGCAATCTCAAGGAGGGTTTCGACACCTGGCCTTATGCGTGGGTTTCAAACGGTACTGCCGCCAGCACCGCCGACGGTCTTGAAGCGAGCGGCAAGCCTCACGATGACGCTCGCAGCGTTTCCTATTTCGCCCGCTTGGGATGGAACTATAAGGAAACTTATATGATCAACTTCACCATTCGCCGTGACGGATCGTCGAAGTTTGCCAGCGGTCACCGCTTCGGTACCTTCCCGTCGGTTTCAGCCGGATGGAACATCTCTAATGAAAAATTCATGGAATCGACATCTTCGTGGCTCGATTTCTTGAAACTCCGTGTCAGCTGGGGCCGTGTCGGCAACCAGAACATCGACAACTATCAGTATCTCGCTCCGATCAAGAACACCAACGTACACTACTTCTTCGGACAGTACATGGGTCCTGCGGGTGAATATGGGGCTTATGCCGATAATCTCGCAAGCAACTGGGGCGCTTATCCCAACCGTCTCGGCAACTTCGGGCTTACATGGGAGACTTCGGAACAGTGGAACGCCGGACTCGACGCCCGCCTTCTCTCGGGACGTCTTGCCGCCAACCTTGACTTCTACATCAAGAACACTAAGGACTGGCTCGTTCCCGCGCCGATACTTGCAACCGCCGGCGCCGACGCTCCGTTTATCAACGGCGGTAACGTGAAGAACAAAGGTATCGAGCTTAATCTCACGTGGAATGACGTGATTGGACGCGATTTCTCTTACAGTGTGGGCGTGAACGGCGCTTACAACCACAACAAGGTGGGCTCGATTCCGACCGAGGACGGCATGATCCACGGCGACACCAATGAACTCTATGACAACTCGCTCGAATTCTACCGNGCCGCCAACGGCAAGCCTATCGGATATTTCTGGGGCTTCAAGACCGCCGGCATTTTCCAGAACCGCCAGGACATCAATGACTGGGTGGCTGCCGGAAACGGTATTCTTCAGGCTGATCCGCAGCCGGGCGACGTGAAGTATCTCGACATCAACCGCGACGGCAAGATTGACGACAGCGACAAGGTGAATCTCGGCAACGGTATGCCCAAGTTCAACTATGGCTTCAATATCAATCTTTACTGGCGCAACTTTGACCTCGGCATCGTTGCCACCGGCTCGGCAGGGTTCAAAATCGTTCAGAGCTACCGCAACCAGACCAATAAGCAGGCAAACTACACTACCGCCATTCTTGACCGCTGGACCGGCGAAGGCACTTCCAACAAAATGCCGCGCGTGACCGAGCAGAACATCAACTGGCAGTTCTCTGACCTCTATATTCAGGACGGCGACTTCCTTCGCCTGAGCAACCTCACCATCGGCTATAATTTCGCTCCGCTCATCAACCAGAAGTGGTGCAGCCAGTGCCGCCTCTATTTCCAGGCTCAGAATCTGGTTACATTCACCAAGTATGACGGAATGGATCCCGAAATCGGTTATGGAACCAAGTCGTGGGTGTCGGGCGTTGNCCTGGGTTACTANCCGCGTCCCCGCACATTCCTTTTCGGTGTTAACCTCGCATTCTAATGTTGAACCACGTAAAAACGTCATTATAAAATGAAACTATTCAAATCAAGCATATTATCGGTGAGTGTGGCGACTGCAGGGCTGCTGATGGGCTCTTGCTCGGACAGTTTCCTCGATGTCTCCTCCAAGACCGAATCCAATACCGAGACTTTTTACAAGACAGAGGACGACGCATGGAGAGCGCTTCTCGGTTGCTATGACGGCTGGCGTCAGGTTTCGTCCAACCCCGGCGTGGGATTCTATGTCGCTTCGACGGTGATGTCGGATGAGTGCTACGGCGCCACCGGTTTCACCGACCCGCGCAACTATCAGGTGATCGACCGTTTCGATCAGAAGGAGTCGCCCGCCGATCTCACTATCTACACCACCGACTGGAAAGTCTATTATGCCGGCGTTTACCGCTGCAATGAGATGATCGCCCATGAGGATGCGTTCCAGTGGTCGGAAACNAANTCAAAGCAGGGATTGTATATGGGAGAATGCCGCGCCATCCGCGCGTTGCTCTATTTCGACATGGTGCGCTGGTGGGGCAACATCCCCTTGTTCACCGAGCCGGTCAACGAGAACCGCGAACAGGCTGANCCGAAGGAAGTGTACAACCTTATCATCGATGACCTGAAATATGCGGTGGCAAATATTCCTGCCGACGCTTATCCCAAGTCCAACGCCACGCAGAATGACGGACATGTGACCAAGTATGCCGCCGAGTCAATGCTGGCGCGTGTCTATCTGTTCTACACGGGATTGTTTGGCGAAGAGCCTGCCAATCTAACCAAGCAGGAGGTGCTCGACGGTCTTGACGATGTGGTGAAGTCCAATGAATTCAAGCTTGTGGATAATTATAAGAATCTCTGGCCTGCCGCTTCGCTTGTTCCGCTTGCCGACAGCAAGGGCTGGGATCCCGAGAAATCGACCTATGCCGGGGAAGCCAACTCGGAGGTGATTTTGCAAATGAAATTTACCCCCTCTCAGGATTATAACGGAAATAATGATTCCAACCGCTGGCAGGTGATGATGGGTATGCGCAGCCTCTCGTCNTCACCCTACGGAAAGGGCTGGGGCTCATGCACGGTGTGTCCTTCATTCCTGGATAAGTATGCTGCCGGCGACTTGCGCCGCGCCGCTTCGGTGATCGACATCGCCGGCGAGGGCATCAGCGGCTCAAACGACTGGGAGGCTTCTTATAATGACTGGCGCGAGTACACCGGTTACACCGTTAAGAAATATTCACCGCTTGCCTTCCCCAACGGCAACAGCGCTTCGCAGGAATCGGGCAACGGCGACTTCCAGATAACCAATCCCCAGAACTGGGTGATCATGCGTTATGCCGACGTTCTTCTCATGATTTCCGAGCTCGGCGGCGTGCCGTCGAAGAGCGCTCAGGCGGCTCTCGACGAAGTGCGTGAACGCGCAGGGCTTCAATCAGTTCCCGCCACTAAAGACAATATTTTGGAGGAGAGAGCCGTTGAATTAGCGTTTGAGGGTCATAGATACTGGGACCTTCTGCGTCAAGGAGTTGACGTTCTCGCCAATGCGATTGTCGCATCGGCCGGAGAAGTAACTGACGGTGGAACACCTAATTACGTTACTTTCGAC
Source organism: Bacteroidales bacterium (assembly GCA_009177195.1). Taxonomy (GTDB): domain Bacteria; phylum Bacteroidota; class Bacteroidia; order Bacteroidales; family Muribaculaceae; genus Muribaculum. The sequence goes on from WFMA01000216.1 coordinate 24,133, forward strand.
AAGAGCCTTATCGTTGCCAAGAAAGGTTTGAGCCAGATTCCTCGTGACCAGATCATACTCTCTAACGGAGTGCTCAAGCAAAACCCCGGATGGGATTAATTTATGACGGACACACAAGTTTTATATATAATTAATGATTGCTATGAATTTTAAACAATTATGTTCATTTGCGGCTGTCGCAGGCATGCTGTTTGCCACGGCTTGCTCTCCCGATGACCATGAACTCGCCACCCCCGACGTCACTTCAGGTGACCTCGTTCAGGGTATCGCATATAAGGTCGACGTGGACCAGACTACCAATACCATCACTTTGTCACATAACCTTCCTGCTTCCTACACCGTGCAGTGGATTCATCCACAGGGTGTCAGCAAGGAGAAGACGGTGGAGCTCCAGTTGCCTTTCGCCGGCGACTATGAGGTGAAACTCGGCGTGATGACCCGTGGCGGAATGGTGTATGGCGAGCCCTATGTGTTCACTCTTGACAACACCAACGGGCAGCTGCTCACCGACGACCTGTGGATTTATCTCACCGGCGGTGTAGGGAATTCAAAGACTTGGACTCTCGACTTTGACGCCGACGGCAAGTCGAAGTATTTCGCAGGTCCTTCGTTCTTCAAGGGTACCGATGACAACTGGAACACTATCACTCTCGGTCAGGAAGCTCCCGAAGGCGCCGACGTCTGGGCATGGGATGCCGACTGGGCTTCGGTGGGCAGCTGGATCGGTTTTGACGCAGCCCTGTTCCCCGACCTTACCTTCGATCTTATCGACGGCGCTCACGTAACTGCCGCCGACGGTTCGACCGGAGCCTATGTGATGGATGTCAAGAACCACACTATGACTCTTCCCAAGACCTTGAAGTGGTTTGACCAGTCAGCCATGGAATTTACCAATGACTGGTATAGCGTGGCTGTGCTTTCGCTCACTGAATATTACATGCAGATCGGTATCATCCGCAAGGCTGATCCCTGTATGATCACGTTCAACTATATAGCCGAAGGATGGGACGGCGTGTTGCCTTCTGACGCTCCTTCGGTTAACGCTCCCGTTGAGCCTCCCTACGAAGGGGATCTGAACGACGACATGACCACCACGGTTACCACCACTAAAAACTATACTCTTGACGAGGATACTCCCTACACTTGGTATTGGTGGAACGGCGCCAAGGCTGAATGGCAGGACAACGGTTTTGTTTCGGTTGACAGCTATGGAGCCAACTGGTGTCCCGCAGTGAGCGAAACATGGACCGACGACTTTAAACTCGCTTTGTCGAAATCGGATGCCGACAAGGGCACCTATACNCTCAAGACTCCCNNNGGAGAATTTNTNGGCGGNTACACNGTGAGCGGCAATGAAATCGTNTTTGACAAAACTCTCACATTCCTTGAAGCGGGTGTTGTGAACATCACAACCGACCGTCTTACCGCAGTGAAGCGCGACCTCGAGAAGCAGCAGATGTGGTTTGGCGTTCCGACCAAGTACAACTCTACCGGCAAGGCGACCGAATATCTTTGTATCGAGCTCAACGAGGTTGTTGTGGCAGGCGAGGAGAAGAACGGCACCTTTATCGCTGTCGACAACTCCAAGATCAAGTGGGGCGATATCGAGGGCAACGGAAAGATCCGTATCGAAATTTTCAATGCCTATGGCACAACCAGCGCTGACGCTCCCCTTGCTGCGACTCAAATCAACTATAAGAAGTCAATCAAAGTCACCTTCACAGTGAGCGGTCTCGGCACATTGTCGGCTCCGACCACCGCATGGCTCATGAATAGCGCGGGCAACGTGTGGAATGCTACCGATGCGGGCAGCGTGCCTGTTGAGTTCACCGGCGACGGCACTTACACTGTAGCCACTACCGGAAAGGGCGTTGTAGCTGATGCTGGAAGCTTCGTGTTCAACGTCGACATTGACAATGTGGCAAGCCTCACCGATGTTGACCTCAGCTGGGCAAATCCTGATCCGTGTCCCAATTTCACAGTTACAGTCGACTCCATCTGGCTTGACAAAGAAGATTAACCTTAATAACCAGAACACTTACAAATGAAAACTAAAATATTCAACTCACTGTTGCTCGCCGTCATGGGGATGTTCGCGTTCTCGGCGTGTGACGATGACGATGTTACCGTCAACACCACTCCGATAGTGCAGGAAGTGGTGACATCCGATGCTGAATTTACCGCTTGCTCCGCGACCATGAAAGGTCGCGTGAGCGGGTTGGAGAAGAGCGACCCCTCTTCCTATCAGGTGGGCGCTTTCTACTCTCTGACCTCCGATCCTAAAAACGAGGGAATAAAGGTGGTGGGTTCGCTTGCCGACGGCATTATTTCGGCGACCACCGACCAGCTTCAATCCAATCAGACTTATTACTATTGCGCCTTCGTCACTCTTCAGGGAAAGGTTTCTTACTATGGAGAGGTGAAATCGTTTGTTACAGTCGACGCTAAAGTAACTTCACCGGCAGCCGACGGCATCACTGCCGCAAAGGCTGTGATCAGCGCTTCAGCTTCGTCGATCGACGGCGTGCCTGTTGAACCTGTTGCCGGGGCTAAACTCGCTCTTTCAGCTGACGGAGTTAAGGATGGCTTCAATGTGCCCGGAACCGTTCAGGCGGGCGCTATCAGCGTGCCTGTAGCAGGATTGCTTCCGTCGACCACCTACTATTATGCTCCTTATGTGAAGCTGGGCGACGGTGTGGTGTTTGGCGAAACCAAGAGTTTCACCACTCTTGCCGATGCGACCGAATATGTCGACCTGGGTCTTTCCGTGATGTGGGCTGCTGCCAATCTTGGCGCCGAGGCTCCCGAAGAGCAGGGTCTTTATGTGGGCTATGGCGAGGTTAACGCTTTGAATACTTCCACCGCTGCCGATGACTATGCAACAGATTCCGACATTTTCGGAACTGCCGGCGATATCGCGTTTGCCAATGGCGTTGGACGCATGCCGATAGCCGACGAAATCCGCGAGCTCGTGATGATGACCACTCATGAGTGGACCACCGTGAATGGCGTGCAGGGCATGAAGTTCACTGCCGAAAACGGTAATTCGATTTTCCTTCCTGCGGCAGGAAGCCGTTATGGCGAGGAGGTGAGCGACGCCGGAACTCTCGGAAACTATTGGATAGGTCAGAATGAGGGTAATGGATTTGCCCGTACCGTGCAGATCACTTCCGCTTCTGCGGGACTTGAGACTGCTCCGCGCAACATGGCTCTTTCAATCCGTCCCGTGAAGAAAGTGCCCGTTGAATTCCACAAAGAATATCTCTACAACACCTGGTATATCGATCTTGACGAAACCGGAAGCTGCTTCTTCTACGACGGTCCCCACTACTATTATGGCGGCGCCAACTGGAACACTATCAGCAACGGTGAGCTCAGCGCCGACTTCTGGTCATGGCTCGCTGCATGGAACGACATTTCGTCATGGATCGGATTTGAGGCTCAGCGTCTCGGAAAGATGACTCTTAACGAGGACGGAACCGTTCACGTTGAGGACGCTGCCGCCAATCAGGTGTTTGACGGAACTTACACCGTGAATGAAGCCGATCGCACAATCTCGTTTGTCAACGCTCAGGCTCTCCACACTCCCGGCGATTACGCCAACCTTGCTACCGATCTCAACATTCTGTCATTGACTCCCGATAAGTTCCAGCTTTGCGTGATTCGTTCCGATAACGCGCAGATGGGTATGAACTACATTTCCGAGAATCTGTGGCTGCAGTACCGCGGTGCTTCTGAAGCGATTGAATTCGACAAAACGAAAGTATCCTACGGCATCGACGGCGACAACTATCGCATCACCGTGTTCAATCCGTGGGGCTGCGAAGGAATGGATCCCACTCTTGTGAACTTCAAGAAGTCGGTTGAGGTGACATTCGCCATCTCAGGTATTCCCGCCGGAGAGTTTGACGCCGCCATCGGCTATGCTTGCAATGACTGGGGCGTAAGCTCGTGGGGCGAGCAGAAGACCTGTAAGGTTAACGGCGACGGAACTTATACCGTGGTCTGGAACGGNGAGACCAATGCCAGCGGCTCGATGTGTCTTGCTGTTGACATCCTCGGGCTCGGCGCTGCTCTCGGCGGNGACGCNTNGGGCGTNACCGCAAAACTGATCGAAGTCAAGACCGACAACAGCGACAAGAAGCTTCCGTTTGACAACTCTAAGGTGAGCTATGNAGCTGNNGGCGACGGCNATNGNATCACTCTCGTCAACCCGTGGGGTTGCGAAGGAATGGATCNTACCCTGNTTAACTTTGTCAAGAAAGTTGAAGTGGTGTTCTCAATCGAAGGTGTTCCCGCCGGAGAGTTCGACGCCGCCATCGGCTATGCTTGCAACGACTGGGGCATCAGCTCATGGGGCGAGCAGAAGACCTGCAAGGTCAACGGCGACGGAGTTTATTCGGTAACATGGGAAGGCGCCACCAATGCCAGCGGCTCGATGTGTCTTGCTGTCGATATCCTCGGAATGGTCGGTGCCAACGGCAATAGCGCCGACGGTATCAAGGCTCAGGTGCATATCGTGCGTGTAGAATAAAAACAATCATTCAGGCAGCGGAAACCTTGACGGGCTTCCGCTGCCACTCAATATAACCGAATATGAATCTAAAATCATTATTAGCATTTTTTGTCGCCGGCGCCTCGATGTGTCTCGCCGCTTGCGGAGATGACGATGATAAGCGAGGTCCCATTGCAGGCGACACCACTTTTACCGTGAGCGAAACCAGCCTTGAATATCTCAAGAGTGAAGCGTCGCGCTCCATTTTCGTTAGGTCAGCGTCGAAGCCTTCCGCAACGTCCGATTCCGAATGGCTTCACGTGTCGGATTTTGAGAACAACGGCGAAAGCGCCAATGTGTATGTAGCTCAGGTGTC
>WFMA01000052.1 GCA_009177195.1 Bacteroidales bacterium
GTAAATAAAATAGGTCTCCAGCACCCGTCTTTTTTGTAAAATGTTAAATAATGTTATAGTATAGTATTTTTATGCTGCAATATTATGTTTTAAAACATAAAACGCTTAACTTTGCATCGTGTTTTTCATGGTATTAGATTTAAGGTTAAGAAGATTATTTGTCGTGAGACAAATAATTTTTTTTTGTAGTATATTTGTAGTCTGTATAATGAGAAACCGACTATATTGACAACTAAAAAAATATATATAACAATCACTATGTCTATCGATGATATTATAGCACAAGCCGTGGCGCGCGCCGTCCATGAACTTTACGGAGTGGAGTGCAACCCCTCGTCAATCGTGCCGCAAACCACTAAAAAGGAATTTGAGGGCAACCTCACCATCGTTGTGTTTCCCTGGGTTAAAGCCGCGCGCAAGTCGCCTGAAGCGGTGGGAAAAGAGATTGGAGAATGGCTTGTAGACAACGAGCCCGCAGTAAACAGGTTCAACGTCATCAAGGGATTCCTCAACATAGTGATCGAACCCGCCTATTTCACCTCAATGCTGCGCCACATTGACGCCGACGACAATTTCGGATTTGTCAACGCCACTCCCGAGAGCCCGCTGGTGATGGTCGAATATTCTTCGCCCAACACTAACAAACCTCTCCACCTGGGGCACATACGCAACAATCTGCTCGGCTATAGTCTTGCCGAAATCTTGAAAGCTTGCGGCAACAACGTCATTAAGACCAATATTGTCAATGACCGCGGAATCCACATCTGCAAGTCAATGCTCGCTTGGCAGAAGTGGGGCGACGAAGCCACCCCCGAGTCGACCGGCAAAAAGGGCGACCACCTCATCGGCGACTTCTACGTGCTCTTCGACAAGCATTATAAAGCCGAAGTGAAAGAGCTGATGGAAAAAGGCATGAGCCAGGAAGAAGCCGAGGCTGCCTCGCCGCTCATGAGCGAAGCGCGCGAGATGCTTCGCAAGTGGGAAGCACGCGACCCCGAAGTGCGCTCGCTGTGGGAACGCATGAATTCATGGGTGTATGACGGTTTTGACATCACCTACAAGCGTCTCGGCGTAGACTTCGACAAGATATATTACGAGAGCAACACCTATCTTGAAGGGAAAGAAAAGGTGCTCGAAGGACTTGAAAAGGGCATCATGTATCGCAAAGAGGACGGTTCGGTGTGGGCGGACCTCACTGATGCCGGGCTCGACCACAAGCTGCTCCTGCGCAGCGACGGAACATCGGTCTACATGACTCAGGATATCGGAACCGCCAAATTGCGCTACCGCGACTATCCCATCGACAAGATGATCTATGTAGTCGGCAACGAGCAGAACTATCACTTCCAGGTGTTATCGCTGCTGCTTGACCGCCTCGGCTTCAAGTGGGGCAAGGATCTGGTGCATTTCTCCTACGGAATGGTGGAGCTCCCCGAGGGCAAGATGAAGAGCCGCGAAGGCACCGTAGTCGATGCCGACGACCTCATGGACGACATGATACGCGACGCTGCCGAAGTGTCGGCTGAACGCGGCAAAGGCGACTTCACCCCCGAGGAATCGGCTGAGATCGCCCGCATCGTGGGCATGGGAGCCTTGAAATATTTCCTCCTCAAGGTCGATCCGAGAAAGAACATCACCTTCAATCCCAAGGAGTCGATCGATTTCAACGGCAACACCGGTCCTTTCATCCAGTACACGTACGCCCGCATCCGCTCGGTGCTCCGCAAGGCAGAAGCCGCCGGATATTCAATCGAAGGCTATGAGACTGTCGCACCCAACGAAAAAGAGATATCGCTCATCCAGCATCTCGCCGACTTCCCCCAAGTAGTCGCCGAAGCAGGACGCACCTACTCGCCGGCGCTGATAGCCAATTACGTCTACGAACTCGTGAAAGAATACAACCAATTCTATCATGACTATTCGATTCTCAACGAAGCCGACCCTGCAACGCGCTCTTTGCGTCTTGCACTGAGCAAAAACGTGGCTTTGATTGTTAAGAAAGGTATGGGGCTCCTCGGAATCGAAGTGCCCGAGAGAATGTAACACAATGCAACAACTTAACATTTTAACAATATGAACAATTACAATCTCAACTCCTACGAATCACAGTCGCTCGACACCCGTGTTTCGCAGGTAATGAAACAAGTTTATGTCAAGATGTTTCTGGCTCTGCTTGTCACTGCCGGAGCGGCAGCCGTTTGTTCAGGCATACCGAATCTTGTAATGTTCCTCGCCACCCACAGCTGGGTTTACTGGGGGCTGCTCATCGTCGAACTCCTCATGGTATTCGGCATCAGCGGCGCGGTAAACAAAATCAGCTCTCCGGTGGCAACCGCCCTGTTTTTCGCCTACTCGCTGATCAACGGCGTGACCTTCGCCTTGATTTTCTACGCCTATACTCCCGTGTCCATCTTCAAGACATTCCTCATCACCGCAGGAGTTTTTGGAGCCATGAGCGTCTATGGCTACTTCACCAACCGCGACTTGACAAAGATGGGCTCATTCCTGTTTATGGCTCTTATCGGGCTCATTATCGCAAGCGTGGTCAACATCTTCTGGGCCAACAGCACTCTGGAGTGGATCGTGTCGATAGCCGGCGTACTGATTTTCGTGGGGCTCACCGCATGGGACACTCAGAAGATCAAGCAGATGGCTCAGTATGGCAGCGGATTGAACGAATCGCGTCTCGCCACTATCGGCGCCCTCTCGCTCTATCTTGACTTCATCAACCTCTTCCTCTATCTGCTCCGTTTCTTCGGCAGCAGCCGCGACTAAGAGAAAAATCCAAGAATAGAAAAGCATGGATTCCCCCGACTGCGGATTCCATGCTTTTTTTGTGCATTTTAATCCGATTAACTCAGAATTTACCCGCAAACACTTGCGCATGCAAAAAAAACTCCNTACCTTTGCCCCGACCAAAAGCCCAGATGGCGGAATCGGTAGACGCGCTGGTCTCAAACACCAGTGGAGCAATCCATCCCGGTTCGATCCCGGGTCTGGGTACAGGAAATAGGACTCTCACAACGAGGGTCCTATTTTTTTGTATCTCAATTCAAGCGCCCAGTTGAAATGCGGACTAATTGCGGATTGTTTTGTAATTTTGCGGTGCCTGCGGGGAGAAAATATTTTGAGCTGAGTGTAACTTTTTGTAGCGTTTCTGTATCTAACGCTACAAAATCATCAAAAAAACAATGGAAAGTCCGCCAAAAACAAGCAGGGAATTCGATTCATTCATCAAGGAGCATTCCCGCATCATCAACAAGATTTGCTGGGTTTATGCCACTCCGAAGGTACCTTTCGAGGATTTGCGGCAGGAAATCCTCACAAACCTCTGGCTTGGTTTAGACCAGTTCCGAGGGACAAGCAAAATCTCCACATGGGTCTATCGCGTAGCGGTCAACTCGGCTCTAATAGCCATTCGCAATTATAAGCCGAAAGTNGAAACCCTCCCTTTCGAACTCTNGGGAGCCGATATTTCATCGGAAACCGACGAAAACAAAGCNGCGCAGCTCTCGGCTCTTCACGAAATGATCGACCGGCTCCTGCCTATCGAAAAAGCGATTATCCTGTTGTGGCTCGATGAATATTCCTACGAGGAAATCGCNGAAATCATCGGCATAGAAAGGAATAACGTGGCAACCAAACTTCACAGAATCAAAAATAAACTCATCTCAAACTCNAAATAACAATGAATCTGGACGAACTGAAAAAAAGCATGGCAACTCTCGACGACGCTCTTGCTCAAAAAAATAANGANTCNNTTAAACTAAATCTCGACACATGCACGTCGGCACAAATCCGCATTGTCCGTCAATACCGCAAAAATATTCTTATGTGCAGCGTTCTCGCAATCGTGTTCATCATCCTTTGGCTNAGCGGCACTGACGAGAGCTCGTTTCCCGTCGCCATGAAAGGATTTCTCGGAATCTTCATGGCTGCATCGGCAGCAATCTACTTCTTCCTCTATCGCTTCGCCCAAAATATACGGGTGGCAACCTCCACCCCTATGCAAACGATGAAGCAAGTCGCCTCCCTGCGCCTCTATGCCCTGATAGCCGAAATCTTTCTCGCCATCGTTCTTGCCGTGTTTTTCACCCTGTTTCTCAGCAATCTGTGGACAGTGAAGCAATACACTTTCTGGCTCGTTGCCGGGGCGCTCTTCATCAGCCTTGTCATCGCCGCAGTAATGCTCCCCAATAAAATCAAAGATTTTCGGGAGCTCTCGGCAATCGATTGACGCAAAGCCGGGAGAGAGCATAAAGGAAATCGCCTGAAGCCGGGATGGAAATTTTTCCACCCGGCTCAGTTTGCAGGCAAATCATTGTATATTGTGGATGGAATTAGCTATCTTTGCCATAGATGGCAAGTCTCGTTAACCGCCATCAATTTTCAACCCACAAATCCAATCCCGAGATGAATCTACCCCACATCCTTAAATCTTCAATTGCGGCAACGGCGGGAAGCATGCTTCTCTCTTTTTCAGCCTCCGCAAATACCGAAACAGCAACCGTCACGCCACTTTTCGACCGCATTGACTCAACGCTCACCATCCCCGCCGAAATCTACGGTCAGTTTGCCGAGCATCTCGGAACATGCATTTACGGCGGACTGTGGGTGGGTGAAGACTCGCCTATCCCCAACACCAACGGCTATCGCAACGATGTGTTGCAGGCATTAAAGGATTTGAAAGTGCCGGTGATGCGCTGGCCGGGAGGATGCTTTGCCGACGAATATCACTGGACCGACGGAATCGGTCCGCGCGACAAACGCCCCGTGATGGTCAACACCAACTGGGGCGGCACCGTCGAGGACAACAGTTTCGGAACACATGAATTCTTCAACCTGTGTGAACTCATTGGCTGCGAACCTTATCTGAGCGGCAACGTGGGCAGCGGCACCGTCGAAGAGCTCGCCAAATGGGTCGAATATATCACCGCCGAGGATGGACCGATGGCGAAGCTGCGCAAAGAAAACGGCCGCGAGAAACCGTGGCGGTTGAAATACCTCGGCGTGGGCAACGAAAGCTGGGGATGCGGCGGATGTTTTACCCCGCAAGCCTATGCCAACGAATATCGCCGCTATCAAACCTATTGCCGCAACTTCAATGGCAACCGCCTTTACAAAATCGCCTCAGGTGCAAGCGACTACGACTATAATTGGACCAACGTGCTGATGAAAAACGCCGGCAGACACATGAACGGGCTATCGCTCCACTACTACACCGTGAGCGGATGGAACGGCAGCAAGGGAGCCGCAACCCGGTTCAGCGACGACGATTTCTATTGGACGATGGGCAAATGCCTTGAGATAGAGGATGTCATCACCCGCCACGACTCCATCATGGACATCTATGACCCGAAAAACAACGTGGCGCTGATTGTCGACGAGTGGGGAACATGGTGGGANNANGAGCCNGGNNCANTNCCNGGACACCTNTANCAGCANAANACAATGCGCGACGCCATGGTGGCAGCACTCAGTCTCAACGTATTCAACCGCCATACCGACCGCGTGAAGATGGCAAATATTGCTCAGATTGCAAATGTGCTCCAGTCGATGGTGCTCACTAAAGGCGACAAGATGGTGCTTACTCCAACCTATCATGTCTT
>WFMA01000094.1 GCA_009177195.1 Bacteroidales bacterium
GAAAATCAAATCTCCGCGCATGAACGCCAGCACCTGATCAGAATCCTTATCCCAAAGCTTCACCACCGGAAGCGCCTGAAAATCATAAACGTCGCTCACAAGCTCAATCATAGCATTGTCGAAAGCGTTAAGCTCGCCGTAGCGCAACTCCTTGCGGTCCACGAGGTCCCACTGGCGGCGGGCATATTTATAGCTCCAGCCGTTGCCCTCCCTCGGGAAATCAATCCACTCGGGATGTCCGAACTCGTTGCCCATGAAGTTGAGATATCCGCCATTGATGGTGGCAAGGGTCACGAGGCGTATCATCTTGTGCATCGCTATGCCGCGATTCACTGCCGCATTGTCGTCACCCTTGGTCATGTGCCAATACATCTGGTCGTCGATCAACCTGAAGATGACGGTCTTGTCGCCCACGAGAGCCTGGTCGTGGCTTTCCACATAGCTGATTGTTTTCTCGTCGGCACGACGGTTGGTCAGCTCCCAATATATAGATGTGGGGTGCCAGTCCTCGTCCTTCTTCTCCTTCAGCATCTTGATCCAGTAGTCGGGTACGCCCATCGCCATTCGATAGTCAAACCCTATGCCCCCCGCCTTGAAAGGAGCCGCCAGTCCCGGCATGCCGCTCATCTCCTCGGCGATAGTGATCGCCTTGCGGTTCACTTCATGGATCAACTTGTTGGCGAGAGTGAGATAGGTGATGGCATTCGTGTCCTGACCGCCGTTGTAGTAGTCGCCATAGGAGCCAAACGCCTGCCCCAGTCCGTGATTATAGTAGAGCATCGAGGTCACTCCGTCAAAGCGGAAACCGTCAAACTTATACTCGTCCAGCCAGAACTTGCAGTTCGACAGCAAGAAATGCAGCACCTGATTTTTTCCGTAGTCGAAACACAGCGAGTCCCATGCGGGATGCTCGCGCCGTCCGTCGCCATAGAAATACTGGTCATAGCTTCCGTCAAGACGTCCCAATCCCTCGACTTCATTCTTCACCGCATGGGAGTGGACAATGTCCATGATCACGGCGATACCCATCTCATGGGCGGTGTCGATAAGCGATTTCAACTCCTCGGGAGTGCCGAAACGGCTTGAAGCCGCATAGAAGCTCGAAACATGATAGCCAAACGACCCATAGTAGGGGTGCTCCTGAATAGCCATTATCTGAATGGCGTTGTATCCGTCAGCCTTGATGCGCGGCAGCACATTTTCCTTAAACTCCGTGTAGGTGCCCACGCCCTCCTTCTCCTGAGCCATGCCGATGTGGCACTCATAGATAAGCAGCGGCTTCGTGTCGGGGACAAATCGTTTCACCTTCCATTTGTAAGGAGTTTCCGGAGCCCACACCTGAGCGGAAAATATCTTGGTCTCCTCATCCTGCACAACCCTCGTGGCATAAGCGGGAATACGCATTCCTCCCCCGCCTTCCCAGCTGACGATCATCTTGTAGAGATCGCCGTGGCGAATGGCGTCGGGCTTAAGTTTTATTTCCCACACCCCGTTGCCCACGGGCTTTAATGAATATTTGCGATACTCCTTCCACTTGGAGAAATCACCGATGAGGGTGATGCCGGTGGCATTGGGAGCCCACTCGCGGAACACCCATCCGGTTGCCGTTCGGTGCAGTCCGAAATAGTTATACGCGTTGGCAAATGCCTTCAACGAACCGTCGACAGCCGTCAACTCCTTTTCTTTCTCGATAGCGTCACGATGGCGACCTTCAATCGCCTCGGAATACGGTTCGAGCCACGGGTCATTCTTGATAATGGATAGTGTTGCCATAGTTATGTTTTTATGTTTATACTCTACAATTTCTATTTAAGGAGGTTACTCCCTGTTAGGAGTGTCCCATTTCTTCGTTTCTGAGGCGGTCACTGTGATTGTTTGATCACCCGCCTGAATGATGAAATCGCCCTTTTCAAGAATCCAGTTTTCGTCATAGCCCACGTAGGCAAGATCGTCGGCGGGAACAGAGAGCTTCACCGTGCGGGTCTCGCCGGGATTCAATGAAATCTTGTCAAACTGGCGCAACCGGCGTATGTCGGGCGATGTTGTCGCAACGATATCGCTTGAGAAAAGCAGCACGCTCTCCATTCCGGCAACCTTTCCCGTGTTGGTGACATCCACTTCAAAGTTGAGCATGTCGCCCGACTTGAATACAGGCTTGTCGACACGCAGATTGGAATACTCGAAAGTCGTGTAGCTCAGCCCGTAGCCGAAAAGCCATTGCAGATCCACCACCGCATCATAGTTATAAGCGCCCTCCATTGTCTTGGCGCTCTCCCCTCGCTTGTAGTCATAGGTTTTAAGCGACGCGCTGTGCTTGGGATAAGTGAACGGCAGCTTGCCGCTGAAATTAGCGTCGCCTGCAAGAAGGTCGGCAAGCGCGTCGCCGCCATAGTTTGAAGGAAGCATTATATCGACAATCGCCTTGGCGCCATCCACGATACTGTTGATGATGCGCGGCCGCCCCTCGTTCAATATCAGCGCCACGGGCTTGCCGGTAGCGCTCAGCGCCTCCACCAGTTTAAGCTGATTAGCCGACAGGGTGAGGTCGTTGATATTGCCAGGGGTCTCGCAATAGCTGTTCTCACCTATGCAGGCAAGAATCACGTCGACATCAGCTGCCGCCTCAACCGCCCGGTCAATCCCTACGATTGTGTCAAACTGCCAGTCACGGTCCTGCGCGTAAGTCACCCCCGGCTCGTAGATCACGTTGCCGGCGCCGAACTTATTGCATAGCGACTCATATATCGTGTTGTACTGCTCCCCGAGACGGTCGGTCAGATGTCCCTGCCATGTGTAGGTCCACCCGCCGTTAAGCGCGCGCATCGAATTGGCGTTAGGTCCCGTCAGCAGAATGCGCGTCCCCTTCTTCAGCGGCAGAATCCCGTCCTCGTTTTTCAGCAGCACCATCGATTGCGTGGCAGCTTCCCGCGACGCCTTGGCGAACTCCGCCGAGGCAAACAGCGGATAATCCTTATAATATGTGTCGGGCATTTCAAACAGTCCGAGACGCATCTTCATCCTCAACACTCGGGCGCAAGCGTCGTCAATGCGACTCATCGCCACCTCCCCTTCCTCCACAAGCTCTTTCAGCAATGTGCAGTAGTCGGTTTTATAAGGTTCCATCGCCATGTCAATCCCTGCGTTGATAGCAATCTTTATCGCCTCCTTCTTATTGGCGGCTACCCCCTCGCGGGTATAAAGATTGTTTATGTCCGACCAGTCGGTCACAATCATCCCGTCCCAGTTCAGTTGCTCCTTAAGCCACGTGGTGAGATACTTCGCGTTGGCATGGAAAGGCATTCCGTTATTGGTAGTCGAGTTGACCATGATGGAAAGAGCGTGACCGTTCTTTATTCCGGCGAGATAGGGGGCGAAATGCTTTTCGCGCATCTCCTGCTCGCCTATCGAAGAATGGGTGCGGTCACGTCCGCTCACCGGCGCTCCATATCCCATGAAATGCTTTAGATTGGCGGCTATGTGGTAACGGTCTATCCTGTTGGGGTCATCCCCTTGAAGCCCGAGCACGGCAGCGGTTCCGAGCTCGCTGTTGAGATAAGCATCCTCGCCGTAATTTTCCCACACTCGCGGCCAGCGCGGATCGCGGCTCAGGTCGACAGTGGGGTTGAAAGTCCACGGCACGTCGCTCGCTCTCGTCTCGTAGGCGGTAATCTCGCCGCCGCGTTTCACAAGCTCGCGATTGAACGTGGCGCCCATGTTGATATTCTGAGGAAACAGCGTTGCGTCAAGCACATAGCTTGCTCCGTGGTTCATGTCGAGCCCGTAGATGCAAGGAATCCCGAGCGTTTTCATCGAATAGTCCTGAATTTGGCTCACTACTTCACACCATTGCGATGCCGTCAGAGCGATTTTCGGTACGTTCAGTATCGAACCCACCTTGTGGGCGCCTATCACGTCGTCAAGCCGTTCCGGAGAAAGCTTGAGATTGGGATTCTTCTCCGTGTAGTCACACCCCAGCGTCACGACCTCAAGCTGAGTCATCTGCCCTATCTTCTCTTCAAGAGTCATCTTCTTGAGCAGGGCGGCTATGCGCTCCTCCATTGCGTCATCCCTCGGGATGATCGGAGCTGCCGCTTGAGCGGAGGCGGTGCCGGCTAAAAAAATTCCGGCTATCAAGGCGGTTAGTTTCATGTCAGTGTTTTCTTGGTTTTACGATTTATGATGAATTGAGAGAGGCGCCGGGAGGAGTCGCGAGCGTCAGAACTTATAGCCGATCCCCACAAGACCCGTCAACCCTTTGCATGGCAGCAAGAAATTCTCCTGCCAGCGCGAGCCGAGAAGATTCTCTCCCTTAGCCCACACATTGAAACGGTCGTTGAACCGATAGGACGCTTCAAGGTCAAGCGAATTGACCTTTCCAAGCTTCACCGCCTGGAAACCGCCGTCAAACGGTCCTACGATCGACTCGCCCCGGGTATAGACCGCTCTGCCCGCACGCAGGCTGTAGTCGAGCGATATGTCGAGCGAGCTCATCGGAGTCACTCTCACTCCAGCGCTCAGCACGCTCTTAGCCCTGTCGCGCCATGCCACATATCCCTCGTCATAGTCCTGAGGAGCGCCTNCGTAGCTGACATAGNCCGAAGCCNTGTCACGGNATTGATAGCTGAACNTGNTGNCATAGTTNATGCTCTTGNAGTCGTAANCCNCCATATAGACACCCTCGTAGTCGCCAAAATCGGTGTCATACACTTCGGGCATGAGCTGATGCGCAAAGCTCCCATAAGAGCCCCACACCTTTATCGACGCGCCGGCAAACGGACCGATAAGGAATCCGCCGTCAACGCCTATTTTCTTCCGTGTTGTCACGTAGCACTGCGAGGGATTGATCAAGTGGCTCTCCGCAAAGAGAGCGGCTGCGCTGTTGAGCCATGCGCCCCCGTCGGCTCCCACGTAAAAGGTGAACTGCGACGCAGGCATCCATTCGAGTTTCACATCGGGCGCCACGTAAGTGGCGCTCCCACGGTTGAACGCATGTCCCGCCGTAAGCCCGATTCTGATATTGTAGTTCGAGCCCGATGCGGTGAAATAAGGAGCGATGCTAAGATTTGCGCCGGTCGATTGAAGCCCCGAAGCCTCAGCCTCCGAGTCGTTCACAAACGCAGCCTTCACGTCAGCGCCCGCTTTGTAAGACTCTCCGATGCGAAGCGACCCGCCGAGCAAAAATTCCCCATAATTTTCCGACAACGATTTCCCGATGCCGGCGTATGGCTTGCCAAACTTGAAAAATCCGTAATCGAGCGAAGCGTGATATTCAAAATTTCCCGGCAAAGAGTTCCATGCAAGACCGAGTCCTAAGTTGTTGGCGTTCTGCGACAACCCCTTGTCGACAAGCGTCGGAAAATTGAACGAGGAAAACATATATCCCACCCGTCCCGACAGAGTTCCCGCCGACTCAAACCGATGGCGCGCGTCAAACCCTATCTTAGCCGTGTGGTCACGATAGTCAAGCTTGTTGTCGGCGATATTGCGAGCCTTGTACTGGCTGCCGTCATATTGCAGCCAGGCTCCGGCAACGGTAGTTTCATCGTCGACAAAACGGTAGCCTGCCGACAAGTCAGCCTGAAGCGAAGGGAAATATCCGGCATATACATATCCTTTATATTCCGGCTTATCCATCGATGCGAGATAAGATGCGGGAGCGAGAGTGGAGATCGTTGCCGTCACCGGAGCCGACACCGCACGGTCGCTCCACGACAGTTTTTTCATCGCCACCGCCGGAAGCCGCAGCTGAGGCAGCATGTCGATGCGCGAAGCCTCGCGCTCGATCGGAACAATATCCTTTTCTACTGTGATCTCCTTGGTCAGGTCCTGAGCCATCGCCCCGCCGGCAACCGACAGCATCAATGAAGCCAATGTATATTTTATAATTTTATTCATCATCGTAGTTTTCTTAATTAAGACGCTCGTCAATCATCATGAAAATGTCACTCTCAGTGCCCGGATAGTTCTCCTTGAGGCTCTTGAGATACTCGCGGGCTTCGAAATCATCCCCTTGCTTCTTGCACACATCGCTGAGCAGGATATAGCCGCGGGCAAGCCAGTAGGAGTGAGGAGTGTTGGAATCTATCAGCTTCTCAGCCGCGCTGCGAGCTTTCTTCACCTGCCCTCCGTCGAGATAATATTGACCCAGATAATAAGCCGACTTCGCACCATAAAGGTCGTCGGTATTCTTTGCAAGCGCCTCCCACTCTTTTGCGGCATCAGCGCCGCGACCGGTGTTGGCAAGAGCAAGAGCCCGCGAATAAACCACCTCCGAACGGCTCGACGACGGCAGCGATTCCGACGCCAGCAACCCGTCGGCAGCCTTGATCACATCACTGTATTTGCCGAGGTCTCTCGACACCCTCATTATTCCGAGACGCGCCGCTGCGATGTTGCGTGACACCGACGCGCGCTTCTCAAGCTGCTTGAAAGTGGCAAGCGCCTGTTCGCCGTTACCCGAGTTATATTCAACCGCGCCCTTGACGGCGAGAGCATCCTCGGCAGCGTCGCTGTCGGGATATTTCTCCACTATCGCCGAAGCATATTTCAACGCCTCGGCTTCATTGCCGGCAGCCATCGACGCTTCACAAAGATAGTTCAACGCCTGCGCTTCATGCCGTCCGCCGGGATACTGATTAAGATAATCCTTCAGTCTGCCGGTTACGGAATTGTCAAGCAAGTAAGCCTTTTCAGCTGCCTGGAAGGTCAAACCGTCAAGCTCGGAAATCTCAAATTTAGGTGCATTCGGCACCGAAGCGATAAAAGAGGTGTACTCGTTAAGGCGTCCTGCGTCGGCAAGAATGCGCTTAAGGTCGTCCGAAGCGACTCGCGCCTCTTCGCTGGTGGGATAGGAGCGTATAACTTTCTTATAGGTGTCGATAGCCTCGCCCGTCTTGCCCTGCCCTTGAAGCGTGACGGCAAGCTGTATGTAAGCGTTGCGCCCTTGGGAAGTTGTAGGATATTTCTTCACGAGCTCGCGATAGAGCGCCACCGCGTCGCCACTCCTTCCGAGCGCCACGTAGCTTTCTGCCTTTTCAAGCAGAGCCGACGGCAACAAGCCCGATGAAGGATAAGTCTCCGTCATCTCGTCGAGCAGCTTTATCTTTCCGCTGTAATCTCTTGCGAGCCCCTTCATCATCGCTTTCTGATACACGGCATAGTCGCCCGTCGAAGGGTTAAGGGCATAGGACTTCTCATAGCTCTGTTCAGCCTTTCCGAAGTCCAGTCCGTAATAATAGCAGTCGCCTATTCTATTGTGAGCGTCGGCTATCATCGCCGTGCCGAGGTCGCCCGGCGAAGCGATCACCCGCTCGAAATCTTTCCGTGCCAGGTCATATTTCTTTTCGGCAAATCGGCTATAGCCCAAATCATAGTAGGCAAGTGCCTTGTTGGGCGACGATGTTCCTGCCGCTTTAAGATAATCGTTGTAAGCCTTCGACGCGTCGGCATACTTCCCAAGCCGGTAATAGCAATCGCCCATCCACAGGTTACATTCCGTAGCGATCGCCTTGTCGGCTCCCGAAATGCCCCGCGCCTCCTTGAAGCGGTCAAGCGCCAGCGTGGCGTTGCCCGATGCGAGGTCACGGGTGCCGAGCGTATACAGCACTCGCTGTTTCGCATTCAGAATCGACTGCGACGGGCGCCGTATCTTCTGAATCGAAGCAAGAGCCTTTTCATAATTATTGTCGGTCATATAGCCGGTGACAAGATATTCCTGAACCTCAGGAGCATAACGTGAATTAGGATACTCTTTAAGGAAATACTCAAACATGTCCACCGAGCTGCCGAATGGGGTTCTGCCACCCTGGCTGCGAGCCACGGCATAATTATAGAACGCCGTTTCGCTCACCCCCTTGTCATAGTCCATGCGATAAGCCTTCTCAAGCGCCATGATAGCCGCATTAGCATTCCCCTCTTTAAGATAGCTCTGTCCTATATACAGGTAGGCTGATTGCCCCATAGCGTCGTCCGAGCCGGTCACCTTGTCGAGCGTCTCGATAGCCTTGCCGTACTGCCCCTCCTTATAATAGCTCACTCCGAGAATGTAGAGCGCCGACAGCTGCGGCAGGGAAGTCTCGGCAACATATCGGGTCAGATACTCTATCGCCTGCTGCTCGTCGCCGAGATTATACAACGACTCGCCCGCTATGCGTCGCAGCTCGGGTTCAAATTCCTTAATGTCGCTGAGATGCTCCCGAGCCATCGACAAAGCGCGTTGATAATCGCCGTCGATATAGGCAATCTGAGCAAGATAATAGGGCGCCATGTCGCCGGGAGGACAGCTCTGATCCACCTCTTCAAANANNNTCTTNGCTTTAGNNTAGGCGCCGTTGGCATAATTGATATATCCCTTATAGAACAACGCAGCCCCCCGATATCGCGGAGCATGAGCGAGCGAATCAAATCCCGATTCCGCTTCATCCATGTCGCCAAGCATAAGATGGCAGAACGAAGTGCGGTAAGTATAGTCCTCAGCAGCCGAGAGATTGAGACAATTGATGTCTATAGCATCATACTCCGTCAACGCCTTCCGGTAATTGCCGTCATAAAAATCGCAATCGGCTATACCCATGCGCGCCGTTATGCAAGCCGGCGAAATCGGATACTCTGCCACAAACTCCTCAAACATCCTCCTCGCCTCCTGAAGATTACCGGCAAAGAGCTCTCCCGAAGCAAGAGCGATGGCGGCGCGTTCGCGCTCGCTGCCGGCAAACGCCCCCGGAGACACATTGGATATCTGATCGATTGTTCCGTAATAAGTCTTGTCACGGAGCATCAGCTCCCCCCGCGCCAAGCTGCCGTCGGGCATCGGAGAGTTGATTTGCGCCATTCCCGACAACGCCGTCAACACCGCTGCGGGCAATATAATAAGCTTCCTCATCTGTTACAATTTATTAATTGCAAACTTACGCAAAAAAAAACGCCCCTGCAAGCAACCGCCCCAATCTTTAAACCCATCAATCACAATTTCCATCCTCCATCGTCTGTTCCCCGCCACGAATGCTCGTAAAAATTTTTAATTCCTGCTCAAACTTTACTCTCCCCCCAATTGTTTAAATAACAGAAAATGAAATTCAAAAAAACTTAAAGTTATGAGTACTACTAAAAGTGTAAAAGGAACTAAGACCGAACAGTATCTGGTCAATTCTTTCGCCGCAGAAACACAGGCTTACGCACGTTACACATTTTATGCACAGATAGCCGACAAAGAACTTTATTTCCCTATCGGTGTGATTTTCCGTGAAACAGCCGACAACGAGCTTCGCCACGCAAAGATATTCTTGAAATTCCTTCCCAACGAGGAGGCTACTTGCAACGGCGGCGTTGACGCAGGATTCCTCGGCGACACAGCTTCCAACCTTGCTATCGCAATCAAGGAAGAGGAAACCGACGGATATAAATATTATGAAGAAGCAGCCAAGGTTGCTACCGAAGAAGGTTTTGACGAAATCGCAAGCCACTTCCTCGCAATCGCATCGGTTGAAAAATATCACCACGACCGCTTCCAGCGCTACTTGAAGCAGGTACAGGACGGAACCGTATGGAAACGTGACACTCCTATCAACTGGCAATGCCTNGTNTGCGGATACGTACACTANGGTACCGAACCCCCCACAAAGTGCCCCGGATGCGATCATCCCTACCAGCACTATATGGCAATGGATGACAAATAATCCATNCNCATCCAACACACCACAACGGGACTATGCCACNCAACGGCANAGNCCCGTTGCTTATATCCCCCATCAAAAAAACGTACTGACACGNCGCACCATGTCACCCACGCAACCAGACGCCCGAATCCACGAGCCTGAAAGGCTCACCCCTACGGATAACCCTCCACTACGAGCGCAGCGAGGTGTGGAGGGTAAAAGCCCACCACTCAAAAAAGCACTCTGCAAAGAGTGCCCCCTAAACCACACAAGGAAACCCGAAGGATTCATCTGGCTCAGTAGAAAATCAGTGGGGATATTTTTGGGTCAGTAGATATTTCCGGTTGTGCCCTCTAAGCCTACGCGGGAGAAAGGAACCCGAAAGGGTTCATCAATCGGTAGCCGCGGGTGGAGCCCACAGGGCGGAACCCACGGAAAGAGAATTTCCAACAGTTTCGATTCTGAAAGAATCATCAACCGGAGTTGTTCCCCCAGAACTCCGAATTGCGGTGGATTTGAAATAATTAAGTCAAGGTTCTTTTGCTGCCGTTTTGGCGGGGCGA
>WFMA01000157.1 GCA_009177195.1 Bacteroidales bacterium
CCGACGTGGAGCTTAGAGAAAGAGTGCTCGACTATGTTGACCGAAGCAATGACGGAATCGGCTTCAAAGATATTTGCACCTATATTTTGACCGACGCGCGCCAGGAGGGAAAGCTCGACGCGCCTCAGGGCGAAGTGTATGAATGGGAAGCGCTCGACAGGAAAGACGTGTTGCGCATCGACCGCATTTTGTGGCAGGCGATTCTCGACCGCGAGCTCATGATCGACTTTGACTCGACCCATTACAGCGCTGTCGACACCTATTTCGTGAGAATGCCCGCCGGGGAATGAGTTTATAATTAAAAGATTGCACACTGATGGCTGACAGAAAAAGAATCATCATAATGGGCGCCACCTCGGGACTGGGGTTGCGCCTTGCCGAAACCTATGCCGCAATGGGGTGGAGAGTAGGCGTTGCGGGACGCAAGGAGGCTCCGATGAAAGAGCTGAAGGAGATGTTTCCCGCTCAAGTAGAGTGGGAACGCATTGACATTACCCGCGACGACGCGCCCGGAAAGCTCCTTGAATTGATATCGCGCCTTGGAGGAATGGACGTGTATCTGCATTGCGCCGGAGTGGGTTATGAAAATCCCGACCTCGACATAGCCAAGGACGTGGCTACAGTCGAAACCAATGCCGTAGGCTTCACGAGAATGATCGACATGGCTTACCGCTTTTTCAGCAAAATGAGCGAAAGGGGGGTGAGAGGACAGATTGCCGTCATTTCTTCAGTCGCCGGAACGAAAGGCATAGGACGGCTTGCGAGCTACTCGGCATCGAAAAAATATCAGCAGACCTACCTGCAGGCGCTTGAACAGCTTGCCAACGCCGGGAAAGTGAAAGTCGATTTCACCGACATCCGTCCGGGATGGGTGCGTACTCCGCTCCTTGAGTCAGAACGGCTCTATCCCATGACTATGGAGATGGACGAGGCTGTTCCTTTGGTGATCAAGGCTATCGCCAAACGCTCGCGCATAGCCGTCATCGACCGCCGCTGGGCGGTGGCTGTTTTCTTCTGGAGGCTCATTCCGGGACGATTGTGGGTGAAGCTGCCAATAACCATTTCGCGACCTGCCGATTCGGAGCAAGCCGAAGAAAACCGGGAGCTTGCCGCCACTTAACAGGTTTCTTAGCGGCGACGGCGCACTGAGCGCGTTGCCGACGAAGAGGCGTTGGTCGATTTTGGCTGTTTCGCTTTCTTGACCTTGGCGGTCTTAGGCTTGGACGCTCTCTTGGCTCGTGACGAAGCGCTTCTTGAGGGAGTCACTTTTTCGTCGCGTGAAGCTATAGTGTCGCCCGAGGCGAGACGTTCTCTTTCTTCGCGTTGGGCTATTATTTCCTCGCGGGTTGGCACCCACATTTTTTTCTCATAGTTCACGAGATAATTCTGGATGCTGTCCTGAGCCTGTTTCATTTCGTCGGGGTCGGGATAGAGCTGCATCATCGAGCGGTTGCGCAGGTTGCGTGTCTTGTAAATGTCCCCTTCATAGAGAGCGAGCTGGAAAAAGTCGTCATAGTTGTACTGGGCGAGATTGTTGTCGTCGTCAACGAAAATCGACTGCTGAATCAAGTAGGGGCGCAAGTTGCTCATCTTCACCCAGAACATGGGGTATTTCACGGCTTCGCCACCGAAATCTCCCGAACGGTGAAGCACCGGGCATATAGCCTCGACGGTGGTGCGCATGCGGTTGCTGCGCTTGTCAAGCTCCCATTTTTCAAGGATGTAGTAGCTAAGCACTTCGTTGCAAGGCACGTCGCTCTCCTCGATCGTGAAGCGCGGATTCTTCTCGGTCGAGCCCTTGGCGTCGGCATAGAGGATGTGGAACCTGTCGAGCATGTCGCGCACATTCACCTTATACTGGTCGGTGAACACCTCCCTGCCGTCGAGATACTCGTANGCNGAGAGTTCGCCNGAAGCGAGNAGGCGCATNATGATGCGGAAAAGATTCTCCTGNCCCTCGCTCAANTCCTCGGGATAATACAGAGGAGCNTTTTTCACCTTTTCAAGATCGAGCTGGCGGTAGACCACCTTCATCCANTGGGCGTCGGCGTTGCTGCGTTCAGGCTCGTCAAAGAATTGTTGCATGCGTTCCGTCACGTTAGCCCCCTTGTCCTGTGTTTTGGATGCGGAGGCTTCTTTGTTTCCGCGGCGCACTTCCGACGACCGCGAAGACTGCTGGGCGGAAGCTGCCGATGTCGACACTACAATGGCGAGCACTATCCAGAATATATGTTGTAGATGCTTCATGACTGAAATATTTCGTTAGTTTACAATTACTTCCATCGGGGCGAGTTCACGTTCGATGCCGTCGGGACCGATGGCGCGCACTCTTGATATGTAGAAGCGCTTTCCTCGGCTCAACCGNCGGAATGAATCCTTTTGGCGCTGGGAGAACTGGCTGCCNNGCGANNCTTCNGGAATGGCGTTGCCCATCGAATCGAAGNACACGGTTTCAAAACTCAGCACCTTGTAGCTTACGTTTAGAAGATCGTCATCTATGGCGGCTTCTATGCCGGGTGCGGCAAGCAGCAGAGTCTTGGCAAACGGTTTCGAGCCCTTGTAGCGCTCGGTGTTGCCCTTCCCGTCGCTGAACGAAATGTAGGGAGTGGGGTCGGGCAGCTTGCGCACACGGAATGTGGTCGAAGCGACAGTTTGAGGCTTCCCGTCGATAGTAGCGGTCACCGTGACAACGGCGTCAGTCCCCACCTTGGAGGGGCGGGCGCTCCACGAGTCGCCTTTGCGGGTGAGGGTTCCGTTGGTCATCGTCGCCGATACTGCCGATGTAGGCACTCCCGGCACCGATATGCTCATGGGGTTGTCGATTCCGGCATAGAGCACGTTCATCATTGTCGCCGAGATGGTGGCGGTGGGTTCGATCACGGTGTAGGACGAGGAGAAATCGTGGCGGGTCACCGAGCCGTCGCCGTGAGGCACTTCAAGGTAGCCCGTGTAGTCAAATGTTCCGGTGCTGCCCGCAACAGTCTCAAAGAGTCCGCGGTCATTGTCGAGCTGCTTCCCGTTGATGAAGATGAGTGGGCGCTGGGTGGTGTCGACGGCGGCGAGCACGATATTGGCTGAATAGCGGCTTCCGCGCATCACGTTGCGCGACTGCGGGATGACAAACGCGTTAAGCTCGTTCACTCTCACGTCCCCCGCGTCCACGTTGGAAAGCAGTGTCGACAAGGCTTCGCCCTCGGCATAGCGCAAGTCGTTCTGGAGTTTGGTGAGCAGCGTTATCGCCGCCACCACTGGCTTGTTGTCAAACATCGACTCTTCCCATGGCTGAGGCATCACCGAGCCGCTCTTTGAAACCGAAGCGGTCGAGAGGGCGGTGCGGATGTTGGCGCGTTTCACCGAGTCGGTCATTATACCGGCTACATAATTGCGGTAAGAGTCCACGCGCTCGCGCAGCTCCTTTCCGCGCTTATAGGCGGGATTGAGCATTATCGTTGATGCCACTTCGAGGTTATCCTGATTGAGAATATTGGCGACGTCGGCGTCCTTGCCGTCGGCTTCGACGGCGATCATCCGCTTCAGCGAGTCTATGTGGGAATAGAGGGCGGCGGTGTTGCGGCGCACTTCAGTCGCCTTGTCATACCACACTCCTCCCTTGTCGGGGTTCTGTTCGTTGAACGCCGCCAGCTGCCGGTAGAGCGCGTCGTTGCGCTCCGACACGTTGTCGTTGGAGCGCGACAGTCCGTGTTCAACCTGCTTGAATCCCTCCAGCACGTCGCTCGACACGTTGAGCGCAAGCATGGCTGTCAGGACGATATACATCAGGTTGATCATCTTCTGACGTGGCGACAGTCCTCGGGTGTTATTGCTTCCCATTGGTTTGCATCATGTTGATTGTCATGGCATGGAGCATCTTCTCGTAGACGGCATTGAGCTGCTGCATGTAGCGAGCCATTTTCTCGGTCTCCTCGCAGTAGCGTTCGCTCATTGACGACGATTTCTCATACATGTCACGAATATCTTTAATTCCTTTGTTCACTTTGTCGATCGAGTCGAGCTGCGAGCTTACGCTCTTGAGCTGGATCTCGTANATGGTGTTAAGCCCGGCGATGTTGCGGTTGAGCGACTGCATTTCCTGGACATAGCCGGTCGAGCTCTGGTTGATGTTGTCCGAGTTNTCGGTGATGGCGCGGTAGGATGCGAGCAGCACTTCCGACACCTCGTTGAGCGCCTGAGTCGTTTGACGCAGCTGGTCGAGCTGAGCCGACAGCGCGGTCATCTGGATGGCGCATTCCTCGCCCGGAGTTGCGCCCTCGGGAATAACCGGTGTTGCGGCAGCCGGTTGCTGAGCCTGCGACGCTGACTGGGGCTGCTGCGACGAGCTTCCGGCGATGACGATGCCGCCGTTGGCGCCGTTGAACTCGGGACGGTCCTCGGGGTCCTTCGTGGCAAGCACGGGGAACACCTCTTCCCAGTGATATTCACGCGGCGGACGGTCGAAAGCCGTGAGGATAAACATCAGCACCTCGGTTCCCATACCTATTGATAGCAGCATGTTGCCGCCGGGGAGGTGAAGTATCTTGAAAAGCGCGCCCCATATCACGATTGCGGCGCCGATCGAGTAGGCGAAGTTGAAGAAGCGCTGTCCTTTCTCTCCTGACAGAAAACGCTCCACGCTATTCTTGTATCTTTTTATTTTACCCATTGCTGTGAAAAATGTGTGTGTTATTTTTTCTGACCTTTTGCAAAGCCTATTTGAGTTCTTACGTTGCGGAAACCGATGTAGCTGCGCTGTTCATTCTGATACTCCCACATGCGCAGGTCGCTGCGCACGTTGTGGGCGACATCTTTCCATGAACCTCCGCGCACGATTTTGCGCTTCATGCGGTAGGGGTCCTCGATGGCTGCGTTGTAGCGGTACTCGGGATTGAGGTCGCTCGTCAGCTTGCTGATGCTTTCAGTGTAGGCGGTCGAGGTCCATTCGCTCACGTTGCCCGCCATGTCATACAACCCGAAGTCGTTTGGCGAGTAGGTTCCCACGCGCGAGGTGATGATGTGTCCGTCGCGCACGTAGTTACCCTCGTCGGGCTTGAAGTTGGCATAGAAGCACCCCTTGTCCTCGGTGAGCGGCAGCTCGCCGTCCCAGGGATAGATGTTTTCGCTCTTTCCGGCGCGGGCGGCATACTCCCATTCAGCCTCGGTGGGGAGGCGGTAGGGTTCGATATAGACACCCTCCTTGCCGAGCGAGCGGCGCAGGAAGTCGGTGCGCCAGTTGCTGAAAGCGTTAGCCTGTTCCCAGCTCACGCCCACCACGGGATAGTCGTTGTAGCCGCCGTGGGAGAAATAGAGTCTCACGTAGGGCTCGTTGTAGGCGTTGTCGAAATCGTTGATCCAGGCGGTGGTGTCGGGATACACATTTACTATATATGTGTTCACGAAGTCATAGTCGCCTGTGAGTCCGCGGGTGATGGTCTGGCGTATTATTTCCCCCTCGTCGTTGATGAAGGCGGTGTCCTTCGAGATGATAGGATTCTCGGTCGGTACCGGCTTGTCGGTGTCATATTCGCGGCGGGCGGGATTCATGCGGTTTTTACGCTTAGCCGCCTCGGTGTGGTTATAAGTCTCGTAGCGATAGGTCATCTGCTCGGGGTCGAGTTCCTTGACACCGGTAATGGGGTTGATGCGATANACGCTCTCGATGGNGCGCGCTTCGTCTNCGTTGGGGTTGCGCCAGNGAATTGGCTTGCTCCAGTTCAGATAGGGACCGATGGGGTTGCCCTCGCGGTCCTCCTCGATTTTAAACGCTTCGTTGCCGCCGTAGGCAGGATCGGCGAGACGCTCGCGGATGATAGAGTCGCGCACCCAGTAGACAAACTGTTTATACTTGCTGTTGGTGATCTCGGTTTCGTCCATCCAGAAGCCGTCGACCGAAATGCCGCGCGCGTCGGCGCGCAGATTCCAGGCGCTGTCGGCTTTCGCGGGACCTGCCTTGATGGAACCGCGGTCGATGAGCACCATGCCGTAGGGGGTCGGCTCAGCCCATGACGAAGCTCCGACGCCCACGACTTCGCCGCCCGAGCTTCCTCGTCCGCCCACCGCGCATGAGGTGGCGAGCGTAGCGGTAAGTATAGTTATGAACAGGTATTTTAAAAGTATTTTCATATCGGTTGTTACATTATGCGTATGCTCTTATGTTTATGTCTGTTTTTCTCTCCGAGGTCGAGTTTGAGTCGATACCCTCCCCACACCTCGTGGCTCCCATTNCTGNCGCGGGCAANTGCCGACACGNGATAATCATAGCTGTAGCCAATGAAAAANTCCNTGTNTTGNGCGCCAAGAATCAGCGACACGNCNTCCTNGTAGCGGTATCCGAGCCCTGCGGTTAAAAATTTCTTGTATCGCGCTCTGACTGTGAATTCGGCAGTAGTAAACGTGAAATCGGTTTTTACCAGCATCGACGGTTGTATTTCAAATAACGTATTTTTCACCGGAATATTGCCGTCGGCTATAAAATATGCTATTCTTCCTGCCTTGAACTCATATTCGTTTTCGGTTTGCGAGCCGTCGGTCGACATGGTGACGGTAGGCTCGTTGACGTGGCTCATTGATATTCCCGCCCTAAAATAGCGGTGGGTGTAGAAGGCGCCTATTCCAAGGTCGAACGAAGTGCCGTGGACATCGGTGGTGGGGATGCCTTCGTCGGTCGCGTCATGGAAGTTGTCGCCGTCGGGGAGAATCACTTCCGACCCCTTGAACGACTCGTCGAATAGCCCGAGCTGGAACCCTATCGAGAGCTCCCCTTTCCACAGTTTAAGCTTGTAGGCTCCCTGGACGCCGAGAGTCATGTTTTTATAGAGTCCCATGCTCTCCTGTTGGAGCACAAGTCCCACTCCTATACGTTTTGACCCCAGTTTCAACGGCATCTCGCCGAGGGCGAGAAAAGTGACCGGGGCGTTGGGTATTCCGGTCCACTGCATGCGCGAGCCAGCCCTGATGTTAAGATAGTCGGAAGTGCCCGTTGCGGCAGCGTTGTAGTAGCTCGGCACTTCGAAATATTGCGTGAACTGTGCGTCGACCTGCGCTCTCGTCATGAAGAGTGTCGAGGTGCAAGCGAATGCAAGTATCAGTGATATCAGTCGGCGGCAGTGGAGCATTTATTCAAAATAGAAGGATAGGACCACCATCTGGGTGGTGGCTTTTTTTAACGAATTGGTGAATTTCATTCCGGCGGGATCGTCCTCAAAGTCGGGGCGGTCGTGCTGGAGGATGTCGGTCAGTCCGAAGCAGAACTTGATTTCAGGGCTCAGCTTGAAGTAGGGGAGGTAGATGTCACATCCGAATCCCGCCGTGAGCAGAAAGTTGGCGCTTTTCAGCCTCAACGCCTCGCGCGGGCGCTTCTTCGACACGTCAAAGGCTCCCATCACACCTCCCACGAGGTAGGGGCGTACATTATGGTAGCGGGTGGCTGAAAATTTCAAATCGAAGGGAAGCACCACATAGTTGGACTTGATGTTCTGCTGCTCCCACGAGTCATTGGTCATGTCGTGCATTTTAACCACGCGGTTTCCGAAGTACATTCCCGGAGTGAAACGGACGTTGAAATATTCGTTGAGACGCACGTCGAGCAAGCCGTTCACACAGAATCCCGGCGAGAAATCGGGCTGTTCCATGAACCACGCCTCTCCGTTTTCGGTGATGAAACCGTTGTGGGTGAACGAGAAGTCAAGCGTGTGCATCCCCACCGAGAAGCCCAGATGCCAGGGGCGAAGGTCGGCGTATGGACGGTTGAGCAGCTTGTCGTTGCGTTGCTGGGCGCCGGCGGCGCAGCATGCCAGCATCATGCAGCAACATAGCAGAATCTTATATGGAAGTCGGGTCAAGTTCATCTTTTTTATAACGGCGCTTGTCGGGGCTTTATTGTTGCGCGATAAAATATTATATTTGCTGAAAAAAGCTGATGAAGATAAGACCTACAAGGCTGGATGACCTCCCCGCCATTGAAAAGATATTTGACTCGGCGCGGCGTTTCATGCGTCTTTCCGGCAACATGAATCAGTGGAGCGATGCCTACCCCGACAGCCGCGCCGTGGTCGCCGACATGGAGCGCGGCGCGAGCTATGTGATGGAAAATGAGGATGGAAGAGTTGTAGCCACCTTTGCTTTCATTCCCGGCGAAGAGCCCACCTACCGTGAAATCCGCGGGAAATGGCTCAGCGACAGTCCCTATTGCACGGTCCACCGCATCGCTTCCGACGGCTCCGCGCGGGGAGTGCTGAGGCGGTGTGTGGAATGGGGCTTCGAGCGCTCCCGCAGCATCCGCATCGACACCCATGCCGACAATCGTCCCATGCTCGCGGCTTTGGCGGCATGCGGGTTTGAGGAGTGCGGGGTGATTTATCTGCTCAACGGCGACGAGCGCGTCGCGTTTCAGAAAGATATTTGACCGAGATAAGAAAAATAATGAAAAATTATTTATCTTTGCGAAAGTAAGTAACTATTTATTTTTATAGCGATTATGAAGTTTTATTTTTGTTCGGCAGTGGCGATTGCCGGAGTGCTTTCAGTGATGTCGGCGTGCAATACCGGCGGCACAAGAGACTTGACATCACCCGACGGCAATGTGAAAATCGAATTTCACCTTACGAAAGAGGGTGAACCCACCTATCAGGCATGGTACAAAGGGCAGCCTATCGTGGCAGCCTCGGGGCTTGGTTTTGAAGCCGAGGGTCTGCCCTCGCTCACCGAAGGTTTCAAGGTGACGGGTATATCCAAGAAGTCGGTGGATGAAACATGGGAACCCGTGTGGGGCGAGTCCGATTCCATCCGCAACAACTACAACTCGATGACGATCAAGATGCAGAAGGATGCCGACTCGGTGAAAATAAAGATGGGTATCGAATTCCGCGCCTATGACGACGGCGTGGCGTTCCGCTACGTTTTCCCTGAGCAGAAGACCAAACGCATTGTGATAACCGACGAGAAGTCGGAGTTTGCCATGACCGGCGACCACACCGCATGGTGGATTCCCGGCGATTATGACACTCAGGAATATGAATACGTGAAATCGGCGCTCAGCGAAATCCGCAGCAAGAACACCGACGACAAGCTGGGCAACGTGTCGCAGACAGGTTTTTCTCCCACCGGCGTGCAGACCTCCCTCATGCTCAAGACCGCCGACAGCATCTATCTTAACATCCATGAAGCCGCGCTGATCGACTTCCCGGCGATGCACCTCGACCTGAACGACTCCTCGATGGTGTTCACTTCATGGCTCACCCCGTCGCCCGACGGAACGAAGGCTGTCATTGAAACCCCCTTCAAGACACCCTGGCGAGTGGTGATGGTGTCGGACAAGGCTACCGATATCCTCGCCACGCAGATTATCTATAATCTCAACGAGCCTTGCGCCATCGACGACACTTCATGGATCAAGCCCGTCAAGTTCATGGGNGTGTGGTGGGAGATGATCACCGGAAAGAGCGAGTGGTCCTACACCAACGCCGAGAATTTTGACCTATCTACATTTGACTACTCCAAGGCTGTTCCACATGGAAAGCATGGAGCCAACAATGAAAACGTGAAGCGCTACATCGACTTCGCCGCTGAAAACGGCATGGATCAGCTCCTTGTCGAAGGCTGGAACGTAGGTTGGGAGGACTGGTTCGGAAAGGAAAAGGACTATGTGTTTGATTTCGTGACACCCTATCCTGACTTTGACATAGCCATGCTCAACGATTATGCCAAGTCCAAAGGCATCAAGCTGATGATGCACCATGAAACTTCAGGATCTATACCAAACTATGAGCGTCATCTTGACCGCGCCTATGACTTGATGAACCAATATGGCTACAACGCCGTTAAGAGCGGCTATGTGGGTCCCATCCTTCCCAAGGGNCGCTANCATTACGGACAGGCTGAGGTGAATCACTATCTTGACGCGATAAAGAAAGCGGCTGAAAAGAAAATCATGGTNGATGCCCATGAGGCGGTCCGTCCCACAGGCTTGGCTCGCACTTATCCTAANCTGCTNGCCAATGAAAGNGCGATGGGNACTGAATANCAGTCGATGTCGCCCGGACATGTTACCATCCTTCCGTTCACCCGTCTCAAGGGCGGTCCCATGGANTTCACTCCCGGNATNTTCAAGATGGANCTGAGCACGTTCAATCCCAATAACCACAACAAGAAGCGCGCCACTATCGCCAATCAGCTTGCCCTCTACGTGACGATGTATTCGCCGTTGCAGATGGCTGCCGACTTCCCCGAGCACTATGCCGAGAAAGCCGACGCATTCCAGTTCATCAAGGATGTTCCGGTCGATTGGAGCGAAAGCCACTATCTTGACGCTGAGCCCGGAGAGTTCATTGTGGTGGCGCGTCGCGAGAAGAACGGCGACAGCTGGTATGTGGGCGGTGTCACCAACGAGCAGGCGCGTGAAGTGACTTTACCCATGTCGTTCCTCACTCCCGGCGTAAGCTACGAAGCTACATTCTATCTTGACGCTGCCGACACCGATTGCGATACCAACCCCGAAACCTACGAAATCAAGACCGAAACGGTCACTTCCGAGTCGGCTCCGGTCATCAGAATGGCTCGCGGCGGCGGTTTCGCCATCTCGATTGTCCCTAAAAAATAATCACCGTTGCATGGCGAATTTGTATTGACAATATTTTTTTCCTGCGGGCACATGGTTCTAATAGCCAAGTGCCCGCTTTTTTTGTTATATTTGTGAAAAACTGTGATTCAATGAAAAAGATAGGTCTATTTTGTGCCGCGCTGATAGTTGCCATTCAGTGCTTTGGCACTGCAAACGGCGTTATTTCCACCACCACTGCCGATGGACGGCANGTTGTGGTCAAGGCGCTCGACGGCAACATCTTCCGGGTAACCAATGTGGNGCCCGGNGAAAGTCAGAAAACTACTCAGGCGGCGGTTCTCGCTGCCGGCGAGTTTAGTGGAGGAGCGGCTCGTGANTCGGTCAACGACGTTCTCACTCTGCCATCGGGAGTTTCTGCGGTATTGAACAAGCGTTCAGGGGCGGTGAGGTTCATCGACTCTACCGGGACGCTGCTCACTGACCCCGGGCTAAGAGGCGCCTCGGGCGAGCGCTCGATCGAGCTGATTCCCTCGGGAGCAGGATCATTTTATGGCGGCGGCGAGCGCGGACACAGTTTTGACGTGCAGGGCGACACGCTCGTCATGTACAACCGTCAG
The DNA here is from genome assembly GCA_009177195.1 of Bacteroidales bacterium. GTDB lineage: Bacteria > Bacteroidota > Bacteroidia > Bacteroidales > Muribaculaceae > Muribaculum. The sequence continues at coordinate 11,170 of WFMA01000157.1, forward strand.
AACTACGGTTACACCGAGGGGGACCCGCGCATCAGCCAGATGAATATATGCGTTCCGATGTTTGTCAGCAAAAACGGCGGTTACGGCGTGCTGTTTGACGACTATGCCGCAGCGAAGCTCATCATGGCTGATCCTATTGTCTACACCACCGAGAGCGTTGAACCGGTGTCTTATTATTTCATTTATGGTGAAGGCACTCTTGCGGGAGTAGCCCGGGAATATTCCCGATTGACAGGACGGCAGAAACTGCCACCCTTCTGGGCGTTGGGTTACATAACGTCCAAGTATGGCTACAAGACCGAGGCTGAAACCCGTGGCGTGGTCGACACCCTCAAGACCGAGGGCTATCCCGTCGACGGTGTGGTGCTTGACCTCTATTGGTATGGCACGGAAACCGACATGGGTCGACTCGAATGGGACAAATCGCAGTGGGGCGACCACAAGGCTATGCTCGCCGACCTGAAAAAGCAGGGGGTGAACACCGTGATCATCTCCCAGCCCTACATTAATAAAATAGGAGCCATCGACAATTATAACGAGCTTGCGGCAAAAGGATTGCTCACCAGGGATAAGGACGGAAATATCAACGACGTGACCACTTGGGTGGGCGACGCAGGAATGTTTGATGTGGCAAATCCCGACACACGCCGCTGGCTGCGTGAGCGTTACCGCACGTTGACCGATGAAGGTGTCGGCGGCTGGTGGGGCGACCTCGGCGAGCCTGAGGTGCATCCCGAGTCGATTGTCCACGCCAATGGCGAGACCGCGCGTCAGTATCACAACGTCTATGGCAATGTGTGGAGCTCGATCATCTACGACCTTTTCAATGACGAATATCCCGACACCCGATTGCTGACCCTTATGCGCGGCGGAACTACCGGCTTGCAGCGCTACAGCGTGTTCCCCTGGTCGACCGACGTGTCACGTTCATGGGGCGGTTTGCAGCCGCAAGTGAAGATTATGCTCAATTCAGGTTTGAGCGGACTCGGCTACATGTCCCACGACGTTGGCGGATTCGCCATCGACGAGGCTAACCCCATTGATCCCGAGCTATATGTGCGCTGGCTTCAGCTCGGAACTTTCTCGCCTGTGCTGCGCACCCACTCCCAGCGTTTCGCCGAACCTTACAAATATCCAGAATATCGCGACATCATCCTTCCGCTTGTGAAAATGCGCTACGAGTGGCTCCCTTACAACTACACGCTCGCCTATGAGAATGCTGCGAAGGGTTATCCGCTTGTGCGTCCTCTCAATTTCGAGAGTGTGGGCGCCACTCCCTATGATTCGATTGTCGATGAATACATGTGGGGCTCGGAAGTGCTTGTGGCTCCCGTGCTTGAGCAAGGGGCGGTTGAGCGCGAGGTCGTTTTTCCCGCCGGCATCTGGATCGATTATGCCGACCCTGCTGTAAGCTATGCCGGTCCTGCCACGGTCGCCTGCAAGGCTCCTCTTGAAAAGTTGCCGCTGTTCATCAAGAACGGGGCTTTCATTCCTCTTGCCGACTATGAGATGGGGAATACCGGCGACTATGACGCATCGCGCTACACGGTGCGTTATTATCCCCGCGGCGATGTCAAGAGCTCCTACACCATGTATGAGGATGACCGCAGCTCCAACAAGTCGCTTGAGCAGGGCGATTTCGCCTTGATTAAGTTCACCGGCGACGCTTCGGGCAAAGAGATATGCGTCACAATGGAATTGACAGGCGACTATCCCGGCATTCCCGCCGTGAAAAATATATCGCTTGAGCTTCCCGGCATCGCCACCTCCGGGATAGCGGGCGTGACAGTCGATGGAAAATCGGTGGCGATTGATAAAAAGATGTTAAAAATCGAAATACGACTCACAGCGGATAATCCTGTGAATGTGGTGATTAAGAAAAAGTAGCGATATTTTTCCATCGGGGAGGTGAACTATTTCATCTCCCTGATGTTTTAATAGTACATAGCAAAATTACTTTTTCCATTGCAAGAAATGTGATAATGATTGGTTTATTAAAGCATAGAGGCTGTCGAGATGACAGCCTTTTGTTTTTAGACGCTTGTCGCTCAGTTTTTTGAGGTTTGCAAAATATTTTGTATATTTGTAAATTAAACCGCAGGAGCAATTCCTGCGTTAGATTAAAAAGGAACATCGCCAATGACGAATTTTGATAGCAAGAAACTCGCAGAGTTAGTTCTATATATTCTTTGCAAGACCGGTGGAGTTGACTTCTACCACGTTTTCAAGATTCTCTATTTTGCCGAGATGAACCATCTTGCAAAATGGGGCAGTGGCATCGTGCCCGATGAGTTCCGCGCGCTTAAATATGGTCCCGTTCCCACGCATCTCTATGATGCGGTAAAAGATCTTGGACACTCGCGGATGAAACTTTCAGAAGAATTGTCGGAGGTTGTTCAGTTTGCAGGAGAAGATGCTCCCAATGTTCTCCTTCCGCGTAGGGAGGCTAATGTGAATTTTCTTTCAAAGTCGGAAATTGACGCTTTGGACCAATCCATTGCCGAGCATGAATCCATGACTTTCGGGTAACTCATGTGAAAATCGCATGATGCGGCACGGGATGAGGCTAACAGGCGCGTGCATGGGACCAATAGTATTTCCCCTGTCTCGATGGCTAGAGTGATGAATGCCGGTGAAGCCATGCTGGAGTATATTGAAGAGCGGATGAAAATTGAAGCGGCACGCCGATGATGAAAATTTCAGATGCTCTCAATGAAGATGAGCTATCGCGGTTAGCGGTCCGAACAGTTAAAGTCGGCGATGTCTATGAAATCACGATGACCGAAGCCAATGGTATCAAGCCAAAGCCCGGNGACACANANAGAGACANNTATTTTGTCGTTCTTGGTTTTNATTCTGAAGGAATGGCTTACGGTGNCGTTATAANCAACTCGCAAATAAATAAGAATCTTCCCGGTCACATCAAGATGTACCACATGCCCATAAAGCAATCGAAGTATCCATTTTTACGATATGACTCTTTTGTTGATTGTGTGCAGCTAAAGAGAGCCTATCTTCAAAAATTCAATGAATGGAACTATATGGGAGAAATTGAAGAGGATGATATAGAGCTAATAATTGGAACAATCAAGGAGAGTCCGCGAGAAAGCGCCGAGCATCTTGCTCAATACGGATTGTACCCTTAAATTCATGGTTTTATTAACGGGGTTTAAATGGTTTGAAATGGAGTTAACGAGGGGAACATTGGCGCGGGTGGAAGCGTTGAAAAGGTAGATTATAAAAAATGAATGACCATGATTCAAGTAACTTATTTAGACCATAGCGGATTTGCGGTGACTACCGAAAAGGCTATCCTTGTGTTTGACTACTACAAGGATCCCGCCAATGCGTTGCACAAGATTCTTGAGGCTAACCGGGAATTGCCGGTCCTCTTTTTCGTAAGCCACCATCATTCCGACCACTATGCGCCTCAGATTTATGACCTTGCGCAGAATCACAAGCGCGTCTACATCCTCTCCAACGACGTGGACGGCGACCGCATTCCTGCGAAGGACAAACTTTCAATAGCCAATGTGAGCGCCGGCGACGTGATCGACAATTTGCCCGGCGGAGTGAGAGTGAAAGCATTCGGCTCGACCGANGCCGGAGTGAGCTTTGCGGTGACGCTTGCCGANGGCAAGACCATTTTCCATGCCGGCGANTTGAACGACTGGCACTGGAAGGATGTGTCGACCCAGGCTGAGATTGACAAGGCTGAGCGTCATTTCACCACTATTCTCAACCGCATCGCNGAGGATGAACGCGAGTTTTACGTGGCGATGTTCCCGGTTGACGAGCGCCAGGGTTCCGATTTCT
>WFMA01000065.1 GCA_009177195.1 Bacteroidales bacterium
ATAATAGAGTTTCTTCATACCTCTGATGCTTCCTGTCTTGTGGAAGTTCGGGAAGCGGTCTATTCTTACTCGCTTGCCCTCTGGTACTGTCATTCTTTTCACTCTCATAGTTCTTGAAATGTTTAGGTTCTAATTCTTTTCCCTTAAATATTAAGCATATTTATATATTATTGATATACAACTATATAATAATATTTATCCAAGCATTGAGTAACACACAGGTAACAAAAATAAAATTTATTTGTAAGTGGCATATAAAGGCTGAGAAGGTGGACTGTTCGGGACAATCCACCTTCTCTTTTTCGGTAATTTTTGAAATAATGTGGTTTTACCACTTGTATTTTTTCGTGAGGTATATTACAGCGATGATCGAGACAATCAAGCAGACGAAGAAAATCAATATCAGCCCTGTCAATTCATCCGACTGGATTTTTGTATTGGCATAGATCACCATCAACAGAAAGATGAACAGCCACACGAGCGTGACAAGTATGATGTGTGCCATCAAGTTGGGAACGCTTGTCCTGCGGTCAGCCGATTCTGCACGTTGAATCATCGGCTCTATCTTTGATTTGAATTGCCGTACCATATCATCGGCTGTCTTTCGTAGCTCCTCGCTGACAACAGCAGCGAATTTGTGTGCGTCAAGCTGTGAGACCACACCTTGCATATTCTTCAGTATATCCGGTGCTTTCTTTGTGAAATACTCAAGGAAATAGGCAATCTTTTCAGCATGAGCCGTCTCCTCTTTCCGTTGTTCATCGTCCTTTGCCTCTGATATTGCATTGTCAATATCGGGCACATCAAATTTCTTTAAAGCCATACCAAAATATATTATCTTCTGAAACCTCTTTTTCTTACAACTCCAATTTTTGCACGCGCTGCCTCGGCACAACGACGGGCACGTGCAATCTCCTCTTCAAGGTCATCACGTTTCTTCGGGAGTTCATTGTTTGATGAGCCACCGCCGCCTGACGTGTATGTCGGCACATTAAGAAAAGCCAGGAAACTCATAGCGACAGCGTACTGATAGCATGCTTCGTTGATAAGGTCTGCCCAGTTCTCTGTCTCCCGGAAATCGAATGTGTCATCAAACACCTTCATTACCGGCTCGGGGATAAACCGGGTGTATGTCTCACCGTCATGCCTGATCTCGGTGCGCTGGGCGCCGGGGCGGTAAACGGTATAGTCGTCATGGTTATCATCAATTTGCTTTTGCTGTTCCGATGCCTCATGCAGCTTTTCCCATGTTCCTTCAAGTTTCGATGCCATGAGGTTACGCCCCCTGCCAATCTCCGAAGCCTTGAACTTCGCATTACCCTTGCGTAGCACATAGCCGCGCAGGATACCAGAATCATCTGTCCTTGTCATGACATCATATCCTTTGGCGCGAAGTCCGGCAAAATAATCATCGATTGACCATCTATCCATTCTTTTGAGGACATCAAGACAATCCTTGCTGACCTGCTTTTTATTGACTTCACGAATATTCGTTGCAGTCTGCCAGCCTCGCTTTCTTGCGATTCTTTCAGCGGCTCGTTGTGCCCGGATGTGTATGTTGCGGTCATTGTTGGTGTTCCCGTTCTCATCGACACGGCACACTGCGGCGTGAAGATGCGGTATGCCGCTTCCGGATTCCTCATGCAGCCATACGGTGGATTTGCTACCCTTGATATTGGTCTTTGGCGAAAGCGTCCGACCCTTCTTATCCTTGATTTCCTGTCTGTCGAACTCCTCCGCAAAGTCAAGCCACAGTTGCCTCCAGTCCTCCGGCGTGAAGTCCTTGGTGTGTTCGGCTGCAGGGCTAATCTCTATCCGGATTAGATTGTTTGTCAACCGAGGATGGGACATGGAGGTCAGCTTTATTGAGTTCCATATTCCAGACGGATCAAGACCGGGAGGGAGATTGTTGTCGCAGATATGAAATATTTTTTCCGGATGTTTCTTGTTCGCCGACACGCCTGTAATGTAGTTCAGGTCGTTTATGCCGTGCGATATTGATTTTGCCTTCGCTATCATTTGTTGAGTTTCCTAAGGTTGATGATTGTTCTTTTCTGAATACGTCCGCCATTGACAACAGAATTGATGAAGTCGTTGACGGCATTCGTCACCGGAATGATCTGCTTGTACCATTCGAGCATGAAGGGTACTCTGTTGAACATCGCCATGCGCTGCTCGCGCTTCATTCCGGCAAGGGCGTTCGCATAGTTGACTATATCCACGCGGCAGTTGTCAAGGTTATGCAAAAGCCCGTATTCCTCTGCTGTCAGAGTAGAAGGAGGTTCATACCCGATGGCGCGTTGCCGTATATATTCACTTGGAGTCAGTCCACATTTGCGTGCCGTCTCCTGTATATGGATACGCTCAGCGGCGGTGATCTTGGTTGTTATGGTGGCTGTCCGGAGTTCCCCGGACGGCCGTTTCTTTCTTGGCATACAAGGGTATTTATAGATTAGTGTTAATGACAGACGGGTGCGAGCCTGCGAGCAGCCGTAATCCCGACCGGAGGGAGCGGCGAGGGTGTATTGGTGCAACCGAACGGAGTGGAGGTAACACCAATACATATCTCGCAACATACTCCCTGACTTCCGCTGTTGCAACCCCTGTTTTCCTGCATGGGAAGGTACATCTGAAAAATTGCTATTTCTCATTGATTTCACCATCACTAACCGATTTATCGGGAGTCTCCCAGCTGGTGACGGATGAGAATGTGATTGCCGAGCCTATGCGTGAGTTGAAGATCTCGACAAGTCCTGCATCCTCCATTCTGGATAGGATATTGTGCATCTTCTTCCGACCGAGTTTCCAACGCTCCGCGAGACCTATCTCCGAGAACTGTGCCTGGCCGGGCTTCAGGTTGAGCGGTCGGCGGAATGAGCCGTCATATCCGGCTGTGGTTCTCATTTCTTTCAGCAGTCCGCTGAAGATGTCGATATGGCGAATCTCGTTGCCGGCGTTGTCGGTCGTTGTTCCCGACAGCCATTCAAGGGCATCCGCTGTCAGCTTAAGGCTTATGCTTGAAAAGGGATATATGTTTTGTCGCTTCATGTGCGTTATTCTTAGGATATGGTTTTTGTTGGATTTTCCGATTATGTCAGTTTTTACCATTTCGATTATTACAGCAGATTTATCTCGTTCAAGTTCCATGCTCCTTCAAAAAATATATGTCTACGGTATCATATCTTATGGCTATAATCAGATACGAATAATGTTTATTTGATTTTCAGAATCAGGTTGACTTGAAAAGAAAAAACAGGGACAATCGGAATGGTAGGGAAAATGGATCTATAAGTTGTCTCCGGCTTTCGCTACTTTGAAGTTGCGATATTTCCCTGAATACCTGATGTGTTATTCGGGATAGCGGTTGGCTGCATCTTCGGGAGGGTGCTGACAATATTATCTATATCTTTTTTGTCAGATGAGATGGATAGCAACACCGATGTGATGCTGATGATGTCCTCCTTCTCCACATATTGCGATACTGTTTTCATAAGTTCCAGGGCTCGGGACTGCCGATGTTCGCGTATTGCGTCAATGCTTCCCAGCTCCTTGTCGCACCCGAAGTTGAGATAGCGGTTGATTGCCGTGCGGTCATACTGAGGCATCGTGTCTGCCGATGATTTGCCGGTTGCCACTGCAAGCATGGCGCGGAGCGCATCGGACTCATAAGGTGAGCACCCTTGAAGGAACTCCATTATAATCCGGATTTTCTTTTGGCCGGCGGTCTTGGATTCTTTTGATTTAGATTCTGAGGAGTTTGCGGGCTTCCTGCCCGTTGTGTTGGTTGGAATGTCAGTTGCCATAGTTATTAATTGGTTTGATTATTTTCTGTTGTTCGCAAGGTAACGCTCAGCCTCGCTGTCTATCTCACTTTGTGATGAGATCCGGACGCTTTTCAGGTATGCGTCGAGGTCGTCCGGGTCAAAGAAGCATAGTTTACCGCTCGGCTTGTACATGGGGATGACGCGTCTCATCATCATCTTGCGGAAGTAGGACAGCGATAGTCCGAGGTATTCGGCTGCCTCCTGTGAATTGAGAAGTTTTCTTTTTGTCTGCATCGGTTCGCTTATTTTTTAGTTTATGTTTATCGACTTGGAACAGTGCTGATTGATGGTCTTGTCAGCCTTTTGAATTCCGATGCAAAATTACAACCGCCCCCATAGGGCGCAATGTGGCTTCCGTGGGGAAAGGTTAAAAAAGGCAAACGCACTGTGCGCTGATATTCAGTCGCATAGTGCGTTTGTAAATTTCCTATATATGTCGCAGGTGGGGAAAAGCGGGATTTCTACGGGGTTCTTCGCCTCGAACGCCATTCACCTATGGCATCGTCAATGGATTTCCGGTAGTTTTTGTTGTCCTCGGTGGCATGGTCGGCGCAGATGTCGGTGCGGTGCTTATCATAGTATCCCTTTGCGATGCCGCATCTTTCAAGGAACAATGAGGACCATGTCTGCGCCTCCTTCCTCGGGGTTATATTACTTGCCACAGCATAGACCATATAGCAGACCCTCAGTTTCTCTTTAGGCACAACGGGGACAGCCTTTGCCTCTTCCCTTACGTTAAGGAAGTTGGCAAAGTCAAGCGGCGTGCAGTTCTCAAACTGGTTATCGTTACATACGTCGTATATCGCCATGCACAGCCCGAGTTCCACTATATCACGCCACTTGGCGGTCTCGAAAAGGACATTGCCGCTCATTTTCCATTCCCTTTCTCCAGACGGTCAAGGTCGTTGATTATACTACCTGCAATACCGTTTAGCTTGGCTACAAGTGCATACAGATGTGAGGCTTTGAGGGAAAAGACATATCCGGCGCGTTGTCTTTCTTTCTCGTATTCATCATATAGCCTCTTGACCTCAATCTGTCTGTTGTCATGCTCTGTCTTTGCATTCTCACACTCCTTTTCAGCTTCGGCATATTCTTTTGAGTCAAGAGGGAGATAATCGAGGCGGTTGTTAAGCTCGCAGTACCGTTTCCAATAGGGACTTAGCTGTTCCGATGCTTCCTGAAATCCGGAATAGTATTGCTTGGAATGCTCGTTGGCGATCTCTCTGAAATCTATCCTATCCAGTCTGCCTATATTATTAAGGAGTGTGGAAGTCTCATCTTTGAGTATTACAGCAAGCTCTCTCAACCTCCCGGCATCTTCTGCAGCTATCGTCTCAGCCTCGTCGATAATAACATTGGTGTCCTGATAATCGTAATAGAACCGAGCAATGACATTGGCATGTTCAAAAGGAATGTTGCCATCTGAACATACATCAAGAAGAGAATTGACCTCTTTTAAATGTCTCAAGAGGCTACGTATAATCTTTTCTTCCATAATATGATTTCTACCTACAAATCTTATTCGAGATGAGTATTATATGTCATAATCGGTTTATCATTACCATATCATAGGTTTATGTATGAAAAAGTAACTGTATGTTTATTTATAACATTCCACACACATTTGCCTAAATATGGCGAATCTGTTATTTCTTCGCCTTCAAATTCGTAAGTTCCCGGATATTGAGTAGAATTAGTTAAATACCATCTATAAGGCTTAAATACCGCTTTAACTATTCCATGAACGGTCGCTAATACAAGATTGGCCTTTCTTGCTCTGGGAAGCGAGATTTTCCAATAATGTCTTGCGCGGTCGTAATTATCTATGCGCTCATTTAAGTCAAAGGTGCGACTGATATTCACGCAAATAATTTTATCATTCTTATCTACTTCGATATATTTTGAGTTCATAATGCGATATATGATTTAAACCAGACAGTTCAGACTTCATGCTTAGTTTACGAAATAGCAACGACGATGTGGCAGCTCTTAAATCATAATCCAAATTGCTCTTTGGTTCCAACGAAACAAGTTTTATCTAAGTAAATGTTGTTGACTTCTATTGGAAATTTTGGGGCAATTTTTTCGGTACTATTAAGATCTTTCGAAAACCACGTTGAGTTTCCTTGATGAAGTTTGTTTGCGACATTCAAAAGCCAATCATCATTTGGATAGTTAAATTCATTATTGGCACCAGGAATTATAAATAGATACGTAATCATAGCAAATCTAAAGAATCCGAGTGCATATGGATACGACTCTTGATTTTGGCGTATAAGATATCCTAAAATTGGATGCTGCGTCAACTGTGTAATAGTAGTTACAACATTAGGAAGTTTTTCGAGGGACCGGTTCCCCATAAGCCATTCAATAGTTGCCTGAAAATACCTTAATTGCTCTGTTGGTAGCATTGAGATAACAAATTTGCAGAGCGATTTATATACATCTATCAGCTTATACTTTTCAAACTTTAATATAGGATCAAGATTAAAAATATGATTGTTTACGGCTTCATTATAGAATTTTTCATAGCTATCTTTTTTCAATGCTATCATCAAACCTTTTTCTGAAAAGCTAATTCTACAATCCCCTCCTGCTACTGACTTAGCATCGTTCTTTCTCTTGCCATTATCCTTTCCTTCAATCCCACACATCATTAGCATAGGAGCATGAGCACGATAAAATCCCTGCTCAATGATTGAGAAATGATGGTTGCAAGATTTACATTCATCATTACAAATGAAATTCACGTTCCCCAAAGCCTCAGAGATCGCATGTGCTGTATCGTTATCAAATGACACATTCGGCTCAATTCCACCACAAAATCTACACTTTCGTGGGATTGAAGAATCTCCCGTTACTATTTTAGCGGTGCCATCAAAAATTATTCCAGAATAGTCTGTATTACAAGTCTCGTTTTTTCCCATTTTGACAATTTATATAGTCAATTTAGATAATGAAACAATCCATTCTTGAAAATAAGCAAGAGCATCCAAAAAAGAATTACACGCACGATACCAATGTCTTTTCTCAATATTTTGAACGTCATAGTAGTAAAAAAACACATCTCTGAACATTTGACCTGTAATAGAGAGACTAAGAAATTGGAAATAATAATTTGTATCAGGTAAATACCAAATTATATCTTCATCATTTTCTTGCACTAACTTGAAATCAGTCCAAGAAAAGCCATTAAGTTCAATGACAGATCTGAGCTTATTAATTTGCTGAGGAATCAAGTAGTCCATACCAAACTATTTTAATCGGATTTGAAGATTGAGTTTGAAATACACATTACCATCCTCGCTTCGGTAGAGAGAAGCATAGCCATGTCTACGAGTTTTACCACGTTCAAGATAGGCGTTGTTGAACAAGAAGTCTTCGAAGCGGTTTTGAT
>WFMA01000113.1 GCA_009177195.1 Bacteroidales bacterium
AAGTCAGCTATGAAAGCAAACATGTCGCGGAGTAGGGGGGCTATATCGGCAGGCGAAAGCTCGCCTTGCATAAGCAGATAAGAGCCTGTGCAGCATCCCATCGGACCCCAGTAGACGATACGTTCGCCCCAAGTCGGGTCGTTGCGGAGATATGTCGCTGCCAGATGCTCTATCGTGTGCAGTTCGCGTCCTGAAAGCGGAGCCTGACGATTGGGCTCAGTCATCCTGATGTCGAATGTCGTCAATACATCGCCCGAGGGAGTCTCGTCCATGCGAGAAACGTACACGCCCCTGAGCAGCGTCAGGTGATTCACCGTGAAACTTGGTATCTTTTCCATCACGCATCACATTTTTGATATGAACTCCTTTATTATCTCAAACGTGCATTGAGGAGCCTCCTGCCAGAAATTACGGTATTGAGCGGCATTATCAGTCTCCCCCGGAGTGTCGCTCACAACACGCAGTGACAGGAAGGGAATATTGTAGCAATAACAAACCTGAGCGATAGCCGCCGACTCCATGTCAACAGCAATCGAATCGGGGAATATCGACTTGATGCGCTTCAGCTCTTCCACCGAGTCCACAAACATATCTCCCGAAGCGATCAATCCTCTCTTCACCTTTCCTTCAGGCAACAGAGCGAGCATCCCTTCATCAGCGCGGAAATATCGGGGGAAACCCTGGACCTGTCCCTGCTCGTTAGGCGACCCGCACCACACATCGTGATACGCCACCCGTTCTCCGGCTACTACGTCGAGCACCCGCGCGCCTGCGCCGGTGCCTCCCGCTACCCCCGAATTGATGACACACTGAGGCGAAAAATTATTCACGAGCTTCATCGCGCCCATCGCGGCATTGACCTTACCTATGCCACACTGCATCACGCTCACTTCATGCTCGCCCACCTTTCCATCATAGAAAACGGTGCCTGAAACAACAGTCTCCTTAATCTCGTCGATCAATGGAATCAAGAGTTTCAACTCGCTTTCCATTGCCACAATAATTCCGATTCTCATATAGCTCTATGCTTAAAAGTCCTCTTCTTTTAATGCCACGAAAACTGGCGCCGCAAAAGCTCGACGGCATCCGTTTCATTGACTATACAAAGTTACAATAAATAAAGATTGCCCCGTTGATGTAATTCACAATTTAGGTTAAATAATTGCCCCTCCCTCCGCTTCATCCCGCCGATGTGGACATTTCTATAAGATAATGGAATAATATTTATTATCTATGTTATCCCTCCTTTCTATTTTTGTAATCGATAATAAACCAGTTAAAACTCATCACAGATTAACCAATGAATGCCATTGAAAAAATAATTTGCAGCTGCATGATCGCTTCAAGCGTTCTATCCTTGAATGCGCAGACCAAAATGCCACCGGCATGGCAATCGTCATTCGTCAAAATCGACGATTCGGGAAAACTAACCTATATCCCCGACGAGCAGGGAAACACCATCCCCGACTTCAGCCGCGTCGGCTATCATCACGGAAACGTCAGCATCCCCTACTATCCCGTGACAAAAGCCATCTCCCCCGTCCCAGGCGACAATTGGCAACACATTCAGAAAGCCGTCGACGAAATAGCAGCCCTTCCACTCGACGAAAACGGTCACCGAGGCGTGCTCCTACTCAAGCGCGGTGTCTACCCGGTTTCGCAGTCAATCGTGATAAATGCAAGCGGAGTGGTAATAAAAGGTGAAGGCAGCAACATAAACGAGACACGCCTCATCGCCACCTCTCCCTCCCGCTACTCACTTATAAAAGTGATCGGCGAAGGGAAAGTAGAAGAGATTCCCGGCTCCCGCGTGCATATCACCGACGAATTCGTCCCCGTAGGCACCCACAGCTTCACCGTTTCCAATGCCGACGGCTTCCGTCCCGGCGACAAAGTGATTCTGTACCGCCCCGGAACCCAGGAATGGATTCACGATATTCAGATGGACCGCATCGTCGAGCGCCAAGGCACCCGTCAATGGACACCCCGCGAATACAACCTTTCCTACGAAAGAACTATCGAAAAAATCGACGGCAACAAAATCTATCTCGACAATCCCGTAGTGATGCAGATGGAAACGAAATATGGAGGCGGACAGCTCTTCAAATACTCCTTCGACGGAAGAATATCCGAAGTCGGAGTCAGCGACCTATGCCTCGAATCCGATTTCGAACACTACGAAGACAACCAGCACGGATGGGTAGGCGTGGAACTCAACAAAGCCGAAAACTGCTGGGTCAACAATGTTTCGGGGCGTTATTTCGGCTACGCAACCGTGAGCTGTGAGCGCAACGCCAAAAACGTCACCGTCATGAACTGCCGCAACTTTGAGCCCAAAGCCGTCATAACCGGCGGATTGAGATACTCCTTCAACAACATCGGGCAGCAAAACCTGTTCATGAACTGCCAGAGCACCGAAGGCCGCCACGACTACGTAACCGGCTCTCAGGTGTGCGGACCCAACGTGTTCTACAACTGCACCGCCTCGCAAACCTATGCCGACATCGGTCCCCACCATCGCTGGGCAAGCGGAACCCTCTATGACAACGTGATAACCGACGGCGAAATAAATGTTCAGGACCGTGGAAAAATGGGAAGCGGACACGGATGGGCAGGTGTAACCCAGGTGCTTTGGAACTGCCGGGTACGCAAAGCTGCCGTCCAAAATCCCTGGACATCAGGAAAGAACTACAGCATCGGAACCAAGGGAGAGCATGGTCCCGGGCATTTCCCCGACCGTCCCGACGGCGAGTGGGAAGGAGAAAACGAAACCAACCTCTTCCCCCGATCACTATACATCGCCCAGCTGATGGCGCGCCAGAACCAAGATTTATCCATCTTAACAAAATAAGCATGAAACGATTTTCAATTTTATTATCACTCATTCTCCTCGTCATGGCAGTCAGAGCTGCCGAACCCAAGCTCTCCCAGGACGAAAAAATGAAATGGTGGAATGATGCAAAATTCGGAATGTTCGTGCATTGGGGTCCCTACTGCCTTTACGGCGGGGAATACCACGGCTATAAGCAGAATCGCGGTGGTGCCGAGTGGATCATGAACCGATGCAAAATCCCCGTAATGGAATATCGCGCGATGACAAGCACATTCAATCCCGTGAATTTTGATGCGGAAAAACTTGTCAAAATGGCGAAAAACGCAGGAATGAACTATCTCGTTTTCACCACCAAGCACCACGACGGCTTCGCAATGTTCAAAAGCGACCACACCAACTATAATATCGTCGACTATACACCTTTCAACCGCGACATCCTCGACGAAATAGTGAAGGCGTGCCGCAAACACGACATGAAATTCGGCTTCTACTATTCCCAGTCTCAGGACTGGAACCATCCCGGCGGATCAACCGGTCGCAAGGAGATGAAAGAAGGATGGAGCAATCCCGATTCCGCAGCTATCGACAAGTTCACGAAAGAACACAAAGGAGCTTGGGACTTATACCAGACAACAGCCTCGTTCGACGAGTATTTCCACACCATCTCCCTCCCACAGATTAAAGAACTTCTCACCCGCTACCCCGACGTGGCGGTAATGTGGTTCGACACCCCGGGCGGAATAACCGATGCCGACGCAACTGAAGTCATGGATCTTCTGGCGCAGTATCCCCACGTAATAACCAACGACCGCCTGAAACGCCCCAACTTCCCCGGCGACTATAAGACACCCGAAGGACGTGTACCCAAAGCCGAGGACACCGAGGGCATATATTGGGAAACATGCATGAACATCGGTAGCTCATGGGGATTCAAAACATGGGAACAGAACTGGAAACCCTCTGCCGAAATCCTACGCAACCTGCTCACCATCTGCGCCCGCGGAGGAAACTACCTGCTCAATGTCGGTCCCGACCCGCTTGGCGAAATACCCGCCGTCCCCACTCAGTGCCTTAACGAGGTGGGCGAATGGGTGTCAAAATACGGCGAAGCCATCTACGGCACGCAGCGAAGCGGACTGACCCCGCAATGGGGCGAATGCATCCGCAAGGACAACGACAAAAACTCATCCTACTACCTGTGCGTGTTCAACTGGCCTGCCGACGGCAAACTGAGACTCGACGGCAAGTTCTCGGCAAAGAAAGCCACCCTGCTCCCCGACAACTCGACACTAAAATTCCACCGCGACAAAAACGGAATCACAATCGACGTGCCCAAAAACATGCCCGATTCAGTCGCTTCCGTCATCCGACTCGATTTGAATGGCAAACTACCTCCGGTGAAACTGATTTCCAACTCTGAAAAAGTATTCAAAATATTAGACGCCGACAAATAATTATGAAACCGTATCTCACCTACGTGCTCGGAGGCGTGATGCTCGCAAGCTGCGCCTCGGTCGACACCGACAAGAAAGAACTCAAATTATGGTATGATGCCCCCGCACAAGTGTGGGAGGAAGCCCTTCCGCTCGGCAACGGCAGGATCGGGGCCATGGTGTTCGGCAACCCCCTCCAAGAGGTCTATCAGCTCAACGAAGAAACCCTCTGGTCAGGCGGACCACAGGACTGGAACAACCCCAACGGTCCAGCCCATCTCAACGAAGTGCGCCGTGCCATTGACGACGGCGACTATCAGAAAGCGAGCGAATTGTGGAAAAAATATCTTCAGGGACCCTACTCTGCGCGCTACCTCCCCATGGCTGACATGAAAATCTCCATGCAACCCGCCGGAAATGTCTCCGAACTCTACCGCGACCTCAACATCAGCAATGCCACCTCGACGGTGAAATACGAGATGGACGGGGTCAACTACACCCGCACCACCTTCATCTCCTACCCCGACCAGGTGATGGTCGTAAGAATCGACGCAGACAAAAAGGATGCGGTCTCATTCGACCTGAACCTCGACAGCCGCCTGCGCTACAAAACCACAGCCAATGCGCCAAACTCCACACTCACCCTCACCGGCAAAGCGCCCGTCTACGTCGCAAACCGCGACTATGATCCAAATCTCATTGTCTATGACGAAACCGGAAAGGAAGGAATGAATTTTGAAGTGGAAGT
>WFMA01000235.1 GCA_009177195.1 Bacteroidales bacterium
ACGAAATGTTATTATAATTTTGCCGCATAATATTAAAAACTATCACTGCAATAACGACAAAATAGAAAATCACATCCCTGTATACACTTTACAACATTGTAGAAATGCCGTGTCGAGAGACAAGGCATTTTTCTTTTATCGCAACGCTTCGACCTCATCGGTGGTGAGAGGAATCTTTTTGCCGAGGCGGCGAGCGCCGTCGGCAGTGATGAGATAGTCCTCCTCGTTACGCACTCCGGTAAAATCGCGCCACTTCTCAAGTTCGGCATAGTTGATGAAATCGGCAAAACGCTTTTCGGCGCCCCAATAGTCGATCAATTCAGGGATGAAATAGATTCCCGGCTCGATGGTGTGGACAAATCCCGGTTCAAGCGGACGCGCGAGACGGAGCGACTTGCGTCCGAACTGGGTGCTCTTAGGCTCGCCGTTGTAACCCACCCACACTTCTCCAAGATTTTCCATGTCGTGAACGTCAAGACCCATCATGTGACCGAGACCGCAGGGATAGAACATGGCATGGGCTCCGGCGGCAACCGCTTCGGCAGGATCCCCCTTCATGATGCCAAGGTCCTTAAGCCCCTGGCACACTACTGTACACGACAGCTCATAAATATCCTTAAACGGCACTCCGGGTTTCAATGCGGCAACCGACGCAAGATGCGAAGCCACCTGAAGATCATAAATCAGTTTCTGGCGCGAGGTATAGGTCTTGTCGGCACATATCGTCGACGACATGTCGCCGGCATAGCCCATCGGTGTCTCCGCGCCGGCATCGATAAGAAGCATGTCACCCGGTTTCACAATGTGGTGGTGGGCGTGATTGTGAAGAGTCTGCCCGTGGGTGGTGGCGATTGTCGGAAACGAAAGGCGGCAACCGTTAGCCGCGGCGACACCCTCGATCACCGCTACAATCTCGTACTCATGCATGCCCGGGCGGAGAGCCTTCATTGCCGCAATGTGCATATCAGCGGTCACGTTGCAGGCGCGCTCAATCTCCTCGATCTCCTCCTCGGTTTTATGCGAGCGCATGTCCACGATGGCGCGAATCAAGTCGATCGACGGCGTTTCGGCTCCCGGCTTTATATTCAGCCAGTCGAGCAGCTTCAGCTTATGCTCGGCACGATAAGTCGGCGTATAGTGAATCTTCTGCCCCGCCTTAGCCGCTTTCTCAAGATAGCCCTTAATGTCGGCGGCAGGGAGAGTGGTCTCGATTCCCACCATTCCCGCTTTCTCATGCAGAGTTGGCTGGTTGCCCATCCACACGATAGCGTCGATCGTCAGCTCGTCGCCAAATATGATTTCCCGGTCATTGTCGATGTCGATAATGGCGTTAAGTCCGGCGTAGGGAAGTCCGAAATAATATAAAAAAGAGGAGTCCTGACGGAAATCGTAGGTGTTATCCTCATAGTTGCATCCGGTCTCATCGTTTCCGATAAAGAGAATCAATCCGCTGCCAACCCGCTTCTTCAGCTCGTTGCGGCGGGAAATATAAGTTTCGCGTGAAAACATGATTTTAATACGGTTAAGTTATAATCCTCAAATTTACTGCTTTTATTCAACACTACCACAACCGGCACGCCACAAAATCACCTCAGCTCCCAATACCCCCGGTCACCAACGCCGCGCCAACAGTTATATTACATTCACAACCCAATGTTTACAATCCCCTAAAATGGACATGCGAGACTGATACCAGGCGCCGCCTCAATCCATAAACGCATGAAAGACTCACTGTTTTTCCAGAGTGTAGGCGATTTGAATATCACATGAGGTTTAAATATTATCCAACCTACATTGCGCTCATTATCGACAAAACGCCATGAAACTGACGGTTCAAAACACGACAATATCAAGAAGAACAAGATAATAAAGTTTTTCATATTATTTTTGTCATTAGAATATCTTATAAGATAAATCGACAATCGCTATGCATTTATTTCAAGATTGCTGAAGCAGCTCCTGATTGTTCTCCCACTTCATTGCCTCTCTGCACTTTCTTTCCGAATCCGAAGGTATAAGTAGCTGTGAAGTTTATTCGGGGATGTGAAGTTGTGCCGATGAGAGTCTGTCGCTCGCTATAATATGGTGAAATTGTTTTGTTGGTCGCGCTGTCCCACCCCTTATTGAAGAAGTTAGCTGCCAATACTCGCAAATTCCATCTTGCGTTTGACCATCCAACAGTTACACTATGGAAATTCCTTTCCTTGTTTATTTTAGGAGAAGAAGAAAACATGCTTTTTTGAGGACT
>WFMA01000082.1 GCA_009177195.1 Bacteroidales bacterium
AGAAGATGAAGAAGCAATCAGCCAACTGGCGCAAGCCCTCCATTGCAGGGCGGCGAAATTGAAAAAGATGTTTCCTGACTTCGTTCAGGAATGCAAGGTCAAGGAGAAGAACCACGGGACGGTGCTTGAATGCAAAGACCATTTTTTCAACTGGGCGCGTGCCCGACTTAACAGTGAAAAGCAGAATGGCTCAACCAAAGCGAATAAATCCGGAGGAGGCTCTAAGGGTAATAAGAGAGGCAGCCGAACGCCGCTCGAACCCGATTGTGGACTTATCGAGGATTAACGAATACAAGCACTTCTTCATCAAGTGTGCCCTCAGCGTGTGTCCCGGATTTGAGATCAGGGAGGAGCTGAAGGAGACATTGTATCTAACATTTGAAAAGGGACCCAGGTATGGCAATTGAAAAGTGTACCACCCATGGGTATGTTTAACCGGGAGGACTGGGATGTTACACTATAAGAAGTATCACCAGTCAATCCCACAAAAATGTATCATATGGAAGATAGAGATTCCATCATTCTCGCCCACCGGCGGGAAGGGAAAAGTATCCGGGAGATAGCACGCCAGAACGGCATGAGCCGCAAGACAGTGCGCAAGTATCTCCGTGAGTTTGAGAACGCTGTCGGCAAGGATCCGACGTCATCTGAGATGGACGACTACCTGCAGCAGCCGGTCCGCTACGACAGCAGCAGGCGTGTCCGCCGGGTCGTGACAGAGGCCGTCCAGGCCCGCATCGGGGAGTTCATAGCCCGCAACAGGGCCAATGCGGCCGCAGGGCTTCGCAAGCAGCAGATGCTCAAGATAGACATGTGGCGCCGTCTACGTGAGGAGGGGGTTGACATCGCCTATTCCACGGTCAGCCAGTATGTACGGGCACTTGAGGCTGTCCCGGATGCAGACAAGGCTCCCAGGGGTGTGTTCATACGCCAGGATTACGAGCCCGGCTACAGGTGCGAGTTTGACTGGGGCACATTCTATCTGTGGATAGGCTCCGTCAAGACCAAGCTCCACCTGGCGGTGTTCACGCTCAGCCACAGCAATGCCCGCAAGGCCTGGCTGTTCTCGCGCGAGGACCCCCTGGCCCTCATGGAGGCCCACCGCAACTGCTTCCGGGAGCTCGGGGGCACTCCCACCGTGATGGCCTACGACAACATGCGCACTGTTGTCAAGAAGTTCCTCGGGAGGGAGCGGGAGCATACCGACGCCCTCCGGCGTATGGAGATGCACTACTGCTTCACGCCTCACTTTTGCAATCCCCGTTCCGGATGGGAGAAGGGGAAGGTGGAGCGCTCTGTCGAGTACGTGCGGCGACGTGCGTTCTCCTATGACACCCACTTCAATACGCTGGAGGAGGCTCAGGAGCACCTGTCGCGTGTGTGCGCACAGCTCAATGACGAGGCCTCCGATATGTCCGGCACCGAGAAACAGGCCCGCGTCAGCGCCGATCTGGCCGCGCTGCGCCCGCTGGACCACGGCGACATGGGGTGCTTCGAGCAGCGACAGGCCCACGTCGGCAAGTACTCCACCATAACGGTGGGAGGGGTGCACTACTCAGTGCCGGACCGTCTTGTCGGCGAGGACGTTTCGGTGAGGATATACTCCGAGCGCATCGTCGTCCTGGCAGGCCACAGGATGCGCGACAAGGTGGCAGCCCACGCGCGCAGCCGCCGTCCTGGCGACTGGAGGATAGACCTGATGCACTATCTGGGTACTTTCCTGCGCAAGCCCGCGGCGCTGGGGCGCAGTGTCGCCCTGCAGCAGGTGCACCCGGATGTGGCGTCACTTTTCCACGGACATTTTGCCGACACCCCCCGCTCTTTCGTGGAGATGCTCGTCTTCACCCGTGACAAGGGCATGAGCTACAGGGATATCCTCTCTGCCTCAGAAAGGCTGCGGCGACGAGGGCTCAGGCGGCTTTCGGCCGAGCAGATACAGGCCGAGATGCTTTCCAGTCCTGGGGATATAGTCCCGGCTGATGATGTCAGGATACCTGCGGATCCGCAGCAGGCAGCCATAGAGGACTCCGCATCCCACACCCTCGACACGCTCTCGTCATTGCTTGATGCCAGGCGACAGCCTCCTGTAACCGCATGATAACATGAACCCTATAATGACAACCGAAATGGACAACATGACCAACCATGACTCAATGCGGGATCAGATACGGGGGTATGCATTTGATCTCAAGCTGCCTCTTTTGCGGCGCGATATAGACATGATCATCCAGCAGGGCGTCGACGAGCAGTGGAGCCTGTGGCAGTTCACTGCCGAGCTGCTGCGCAGGGAACGTGAGAACCGCTCCGAGAACCAGCGGCGCCACCGCATCAAGAACGCCGGATTCCCCCAGCTGCGCTACCTCAATGAGCTTGACACCGACGCGCTGCCTCCTGACGCGCGCAAGGCGCTTCCCAATCTCGAGACACTCGACTTCATAAAAGCCGGACGCAACCTCATCCTGTACGGCAATCCGGGGACGGGGAAGACCCACCTTGCGATTGCCTTGGGAATCGCGGCATGCAATGCCGGGCACTCCGTGCTGTTCACATCAGTCCCCAGGCTGCTGACACAGATCCGGGAATGCCGCAACTCGATGACGCTGCGCTCCCTTGAGAACAAGTTCGAGCGATACGACATGGTGATCTGCGATGAGTTCGGATACGTCTCATGCGACAAGTCCGGCGCAGAGATGCTGTTCAACCATCTCTCACTCCGCACTGACAAGAAGACTACGGTAATTACTACAAATCTCGCTTTCAACCGCTGGAATGAGATTATTGCCGACAAGGTCCTGGTCACAGCCATGGTCGACAGGCTCACCCACAAGGCCATCCTGCTGAACATGACTGGAAAATCTTACCGCATGAAGGAGACACAGGAGTTGATTAATCAGCAATTTTGATTATCTTTGCAATCCCATTCGGGTGGTACACTTTTCAATTACCATCCGGGTCCCTTTTCAAATGTTAGATACACCAAGTTCTTCACGTTTCTTGCTGCTAAGGTGGTCAACGATCAACTGATAACCGCTGTGAATTAAATCCTTGATTTGACTATCCAGCATATCTGAATCAAGTTTGACTCCAAGCCAATGCTCCTTATTCATGTGCCAAGCAGGGAAAGCACCTTTGTATCTTGACTGCATATCCTCAATAACATCGGGTGCACATTTTACATCGA
>WFMA01000214.1 GCA_009177195.1 Bacteroidales bacterium
TCCTCAATCCGGTCGTCGATGTGTTCCCACTTGCGTCCACGCTGTCCGACTTCGTATTCACGGTTATCTCCACGCCCGGTTACCACTTTTGGAAGATTGGTCAGGATCTCGATATAACGGATCACAGGGATATAGGTTATATTGCGTTGTTTAACGGTTCCCGGCTGATTGGCAAAGGATTGATTTGCGTCCATGCAGCCGAATCTCTTGCAAAGATTTCCGTATGTGAACTGGTTGTGCAATCCCAGTTTAGAGCCTGATATACGGAATCCGTTGTGGTCGTAAGCCACTCCCCGGATGCGTCCTGTATTGCTGTCAGTGCAGAATGAGAGGGTTATCCCGTCCTGTGCAAGCAGCTGTGCAAAAGTATTCCAGTCATTGGACTGTGAGAGACGGTTGAGCACCAGTTTTCGTATAAGAAGTTTTTCCGCATCATATTTCCTCAGCCGGTCAGGGTTGATTTTTCGGGACTGGCTGTTGCCAAATGTCAGTCCATGACGCTGCTTGATCCGGCGACATGCAGCTTCGTTGCGTCGTCGCTCGTTGCTGTCGGAGATAACAGCGCCGTCATTGGCAATGCGGTTGAAAACAAGATGGCAATGAGGGTGCTTCTTATCGAAGTGCCGGGCAATCACGTATTGCGTGTTCGCTGGGTCGATACCCATTTCCTGCAACCATTCCTCGGCGAGTTGAGCCATGAAGCGGTCGCCTTCCTCGCTGTCGGGGAAGCGAGCGGTATCTTCAGGGGAGAACGCGATGGAAACGTGTTTGACCGGCTTGCTTAGGTGATGCAACTTTCCGTTAGCGTCAGGTATGCGGAGCTGAGCCTGAAAGCTGTCGGAGATTGTGGAGTTGTCGACAAGCAGAACTCCGTTCGAGCCGATTATTCTTGCCGACTTCTCTTTGACGTTGTTCGCATAGTTGACTATGCCGGAGAAATCAATTCTTGATTTTATTTTCGCAATCATAATGAATTATGTATTTATGTAATGATGTATTTAGACTTTGAGGTGATGATGCTTTGATTCATTGGTGAGTTGATATGTTGATACATTGGGTCATTGATGTGATGCAACTGGGCGCATGAGGTCTTGGTGCATTGAGGTCTTTGTTCAAGGGTTCATTAGGCTAAAGCATCAAGGGCACATTTACCCAATTACCTAATACTTCAGAATAGTTGAACTCAGAACCTCAGTTCGTCTATCTCACTTTCCTAAGTATCCCGGCTATAAAGGCTACGATTTCCCGAATCTCGCTCTCGACGTTTGCGCCAAGGTGCATAGCCCTTGTAATCTGATTTAGATTATTCCCGATATTCCGGAGTTCATTTACCGCGGCTCGTTCTTCCGGGGTCAGCAGAGCCGTTGTTTCCTGATTCATCGCTGCGCGATAGACATACTCAGCACGGGTCAGTCCGCACTCGCTGGCGCAAGAATCAAGATATATTATATCGACCGGACTGAACATCGCCTTTACGGAGCAGGTCTTTTTCTTGTATTCGGGAAGCGTCGGTCGACCTCCCTTTTTCTTTGTGGATTCTTCCATATCATTAGTGGTTTTAAGCTGCCGAGGGCGGCGCGGCAAGATGTTTTGAGGTACTCAAAACACAACCTTGCCACTCAATCTTCACCGCCAGTTTCACGGCAGACA
>WFMA01000137.1 GCA_009177195.1 Bacteroidales bacterium
CGGCCAGCCCTGCCGGGGATGCTCACAGAGCATCTACAAAAAGGGATAAAAATTAACAATCCAATAACATAAAACGGCTTATGGCAACATACAGAGTTTTGATGCAGTTTGTCTTCAATGGCTATTTTGAAGTCAAGGCAGACAGCATTGCAGATGCTAAAGGCAATGTTCTGGAGCATTGCGGAATGGTAATAGGTGGCGATATACATTCTACCCTTCCTGATGAAGATATAGACTGGAACTTTTCAGTCCACCCTGACAAAGTGATTAAAACAATCCGTAAAATAAAGGATAATGAATTATAATCAAACAACTATGGATAGGAACGAGGAAATCCGCAAGGTCGCTGAGGATAAATACAATGAGAGCGACTTCCGAACACCCAA
Organism: Bacteroidales bacterium; assembly: GCA_009177195.1. Lineage (GTDB taxonomy): Bacteria > Bacteroidota > Bacteroidia > Bacteroidales > Muribaculaceae > Muribaculum. The sequence continues at coordinate 387 of WFMA01000137.1, forward strand.
TATGTTCTGCTTTATAGAGGGTGCTAAGTGGGCTGACGCAAATCCACTCAAAAGGTGGAATAAGTTTAGCGATGATAATATGCCGGAGAAAGGAGACTTGATAGTTCTTGCGGTTGTTAATGAAAAATTTGGTATAGCATCCTACGAACTGATGAAGTTCGACCCCATTGTAATAGCCAAGCCTTATCGGGAGGACATACTTTGGTATCAGCTACCGCAACTCTGAACCGCTCACCACTCCGACCTTTGACGGGTCGGGGCGGTTTTGCCGTGCGCGATCGCCAAAACCGCCTCTCCGGAAGATTGACCAGCCGCGCCTCTTTGGAAAACTTGCCGTGGCTTTGGTCGGCCATAGGCTGACACTTATGGCTGACAATCCCGAAATCTCAGAATGCCGGGGCTGCGCATCGACGGTACACCACTCCCGACGAGCCGAAATCCTTGCGGCGCCGGGCGACAGTGTGCCTACTCCGGAAGACCATAGCCGGCTGAACAGCTCCGTGTCTTAAACACCGAGGCGGTATCAGCCGAAGTTTGCGGACTATTTTCCGGCATAGCCGTTACGGACAGCAACGCCAGAGCCGCCGCAAGCGTCACCTTTCGCGTCGCGTCCTGTCCCGTGAATACTCGCCTGAAACGACGGCATTCCCGTGATCAAAGAACACGTTTCAAACTACGATCTATAAAGGATACTTTTGTTAATAATAAGACTAACGGGTAAGGAACGCTTATATTCTTTGAAATTTCGATATAGCGCACAAACCGCATTGGGTATATTCCTGGAAGATGGGAAAGAGATGC
>WFMA01000177.1 GCA_009177195.1 Bacteroidales bacterium
CCGTCAACGACCTGCACGTGGTAGGCTACACGGACGACCCCTGTCAAGTAGACTATTACCAGTTTAAACGAAACCGGTAACCCTGCTGCAGCTCACCAAGTATGTAGCATCGCTTGTCATGGTCAGGGAGACTCAGAACGTGTGGGTCACCGCCGAGCTGAGCGATGTTGCCGTGAGGGGCGGGCACTGCTACATGGAGTTGCTCCAGAAAAACGAAGCCACCGGAGCGACCGAGGCGAAAGCCCGCGCGGCGATATGGGCAAACGTCTACTCGCGCATCAGCGCGGAATTTTTCCAAGCCACGGGGCAAAAATTCGCCTCGGGGATGAAAGTGATGGTAAGGGCGTCGGTTTCGATGCATCCCGTCTACGGGCTTTCGCTCGTGGTGAACGCCGTGGACCCAAGCTACACGATGGGCGATCTCCTGCGGCGCCGCAACGAGATGATAGCCCAGCTCAAAGCCGAGGGAATCTTTGACCTTAACCGCAGCTTGACATGTGAAAAACCTCTTCTGCGCATAGCTATCGTGTCGGCGGAGGGCGCCGCCGGATATGGCGACTTCATGAACCAACTTGGAGCCAACCCGCTGAAATTGAGATTCACCACCCGGCTTTTCCCTGCAATAATGCAAGGGGAAAAGGCTGCCGAGTCGTGTATCGCCGCGCTCGACGCAATCAACGCCGACCTCGATTCATGGGACTGCGTGGTGATCATCAGAGGCGGAGGCGCCACGAGCGACCTGCTCGGATTTGAAAACTATGAACTCGCAGCCCACGTGGCTCAGTTCCCTCTTCCCGTAGTGGTGGGCATAGGTCATGAGCGCGACGTGACGATACTTGATTATGTGGCTTGCGTGAGGGTAAAGACACCGACAGCCGCCGCCGAATGGCTTCTCGCCAAGGGAAAGGAGCTGATCGACGAGCTTGACAGAATGGGGCTTGAGATACATCGCGCGGCAAGCGACCGGATAGCCGGCTGCAAAGAGCAGCTGGGCATCATCGAAGGGCGGCTTCCGGGATTGCCTCAAGCCGCGCTCGACCGAGCCAAGTCGCGCCTTGAGCGGTTCACTCTGGGGCTGCACAAAGTCGCAGCCATGAGGATAGCTCCCCAGATGGTACGACTGCAGTCGATTGAAACGAGCCTTTCCATGATTCTTCCCGAGACAATCAAACGGCGCGAAACAAAGCTAAACTCTATCTCAGCGTTGATCGACGCGCTCTCGCCCGCCGCGACACTTAAACGCGGATATTCAATAACCCGCTATGACGGACGCGCCGTCACTTCGCCCGACAGCATCCCCGCAGGCGCTAAGATAGAGACCACCCTTGCCGAGGGAATAATAATTTCGATAAAACAATAAACATCACAATGGATAATCAGCCTAAGTTCACCCCTGTAGCCGACATGACCTACAATCATGCCGTCGCCGAGCTTGAAGACATCATAAGACGAATGCAGAGCGACGCGCTCGACATAGACCTGCTCGCAACCTACACACGCCGCGCGACGGAACTGCTTGCGGAGTGTCGCCGACGGCTCACCGCCACCGACGAGGAGCTGAAGTCAATCATCAGCCAGTAGACGGCGCTCAATCGTCGAGAAGCCCGGGACGGAGCCTGCGGGTGCGTTCCACCGCCTGCTCGTGACGCCACCGGTCGATGTTAGCCTCATGTCCTGACAGAAGGATGTCGGGCACTCGCCATCCCTTGTATTCGGCGGGACGGGTATAGATGGGGGGAGCAAGAAGATTGTCCTGAAAGGAGTCGCTGAGGGCGCTTTGCTCGTCGCCGATAGCCCCCGGGATGAGCCTCACGATAGCGTCGGTAATGACCACGGCGGGGATTTCGCCACCGGTGAGGACGTAGTCGCCTATGGTTATCTCTCGGGTGATGAGATGCTCCCTTATGCGGTAATCGACACCCTTGTAGTGTCCACACAGAATGATGATGTTTTCAAGCATCGAAAGGCTGTTAGCCATAGGCTGGGTGAGCTGCTCGCCGTCGGGCGAAGTGAATATCACCTCGTCATAGTCGCGCTGGCTCTTCAGATGGGCGATCGCACGGTCGACCGGCTCAATCTGCATCTCCATTCCCGCCTCGACTCCAAACGGGTAGTCATCCACTTTTCGGTGCTTGTTAAGAGTGTAGTCGCGGAGATTGTGGACCACGATTTCGGCAAGCCCTTTGTCCTGCGCCCTTTTCAGGATGGAACAGTTGAGCGGAGATTCAAGCATCTCGGGGAGAACGGTGAGTATATCGATGCGCATGGGAATGAGTGTTGATTCTAAAACTGACGCAAAGTTAAACAAATTAACCCAATCCACCTAATTGGCAAAAAATTCATATAAGGAAAAATACCGGTGAACTATTTACCCTTTAAAACGATTATGAGATTAGAAAGATTAGATAAATGGCGCCGACAACAGGAGTGAGCACTGTATTTTCTTCACGGTTTTTATTAAAAAAAACTAATACGGAAAAAATTCCGTATTTTGGCTTCGTGATTAAAAAAAAGTAGCTAACTTTGCAGTCGGTACAATAGGCATTCGCCGGAGCGCGAATGCAACACGGTTAATAAAAGATTTAATAATTCTCAATAATTTAATGTCTGACAAAAATGAGCAAAATTGATTTGACCCAGTACGGGATTACCGGTACAAAAGAGGTAATCTACAATCCTTCTTACGAGGAGCTTTTCAAAGAAGAGACCCTTCCCTCTCTCGAAGGCTTTGAAAAAGGAGTAGTAACTGAACTTGGCGCTGTCAACGTGATGACAGGCGTTTATACCGGCCGTTCACCCAAGGATAAATTCATCGTACTTGACGACAAGTCAAAGGATACCGTTTGGTGGACAACCGAAGAATACAAGAACGACAACAAGCCCGTGACTGAAGCCACTTGGAAGGCAGTCAAGGAGATTGCCGTTAAAGAGCTTTCTAACAAGAAACTCTACGTAGTGGACCGTTTCTGCGGCGCTAACAAGGACACCCGCATGGCAGTGCGCTTCATCATGGAAGTTGCAGGGCAGGCTCACTGCGGGACCAACATGTTCATCGCTCCCACCGAAGAGGAATTGAAGGACTTCAAGCCCGATTTCGTTGTTTA
>WFMA01000016.1 GCA_009177195.1 Bacteroidales bacterium
GACAGGTGAAGAACGTCCTTACATTAACTTCAGTCTTAGCGATCATCGAATATATGGTTCGAATGGTTGCAATATAATAAACGGTTTTTTCTCAGCTAAAGGCAGCAATCTGTCATTTGGAAGAGTTGTCAGCACTATGATGGCTTGCCCTGACGCAATGTATGAGCAAGCGATTGGAAAAGCGTTGGAGAATACCGTCAGCTATTCTATCAGTAAGCGCGGACATGAGTCTTATCTTGAATTGAAGAATAGCGCAAAGCAGACTATCATGGTTCTTAGAAAGCATAACATGGATTTCCTTAACGGAACATGGCAGATCGAGGAGATTGACGGTGAGAAATATGATAACCCTGACATGAGAATGGTGCTTGACGTGCAGGAACTGAGAATGCATGGCAATACCGGATGTAATCTTGTGAACGGAGCGCTTATAATCGATCCTGATAAATCAAATTCCATCCAATTCAATAACCTTGCGTCAACCAGAATGATGTGTGACCCTGAGAGCATGAAGGCTGAAACTGCCTGTCTTGTCGCATTGGAAAGCGTAGAATATGCTAAAAAGTCACGCCACAACACTGTTCAATTCCTTGATAAGGATAACAAGGTCGTGATGGTAATACGCCAAATCGAAGTGGAAAAATAAGCTAAAAGCGAAATTATTTTATCTGTGACGGGTTACAGCCGATAACATCCCCTGTAACTCGTCTCTTATTTTTATCAACCGTTCGACAGCTTGCGCCTGACGCGCAACTCCCGATGGATTATTGTTGATTTGAGCCTTTGCGGCGTCGATTTTGAGCCCTTTCACTTTGAGGAGGAAATGTATCATCCGCGCCCGTTCAATGTCATTGGCTGAATATAGGCGGGTTCCATTAGAGCCTCGTTTAGGACGTATTGACGGAAACTCCTGTTCCCAGTATCTCAGTGTCGACAATGGCACGTCAAGTATTTCAGCTACTTCGCGAATGCGGTAATATTTTTTAAGGTCCGAGTCTCTCATTTGTATAATCAATCCATTACGTGTCCGGCATTTTCTGCCTGACGAATCAAGTCATCATATTCCTCCGGGGTTATATCCATGAAATAGTAATTGATGGGATTCTGAGGTTCGCCATTATATCTCACTTCATAGTGCAGATGGGATCCGGTGGATTTCCCTGTCGACCCCACTTCTCCAATAAAGTCTCCGCGCTTTATTTCCTGTCCGGTCTTTACATAGAATTTGTTAAGATGGGCGTATCGGGTCATATATCCGTAACCATGATCAATGTCAACGCAATTGCCGTAGCCGCTTTCCCAGCCTGCTTCTTTAACCACTCCGTCGGCGGTGGCATACACTTTGGTGCCCGTGTCGGCGGCAAAATCAAGTCCTGCATGGAATCGGCTTGTGCCGTAAATAGGGTCGAGACGGTAGCCATATCCTGATGCCATTTGCTTCATGCTTTCGCGAGATATGGGCTGGATGGATGGTATATGGCTCAGGCGATCTTTATTTTTGCGGGCGAGTTGTTGAAGCTCGTCAAATGAAAGAATCTGATTGTAGAGCGACTGTTCGAGGAAGTCCATTTTTCGAGTCAGCGTCTTGATGAGCGGAGCGTCGGTCAAAGAATTGAGTTTGTTGTACCGGTTTTCATTGTCAAGTCCGGCAAATTTGCGTGAGGAGGAAACACGTTCCGCTCCCATTATGACCCGATAAAAATTATTATCGCGCGCCGAGATATCGCCAATTACTTCAAGCGACGCGTCAAGACGCTTGTTCAGGAGGTCAAGATGAGTGCGCAGCTCTGTATTTTCCTGTTGCAGCTTCTTTTCGCGCGGAGTGTCTACAAAAAGATATATAACCCATATTACCGCGCAGCAGCCAATGATTGTGAGGAGTGATTTTTGCACTATTTCCCACGCCTGTTCCTTTTTTGACGGGAACACGCGGTCATAGTGCCCTGATGCGGGATTATATCGGTAAAATACTTTTTTACTCATATTCGTGCGTAAATATACATAGAAAAATTGAATTCTTTTTAATTTTTCATCGGCTTCTTTTCTAAGCGGGATACGCAGTGGTAGAAATAGAACAGGCTCGGTCAATGACCGAGCCTGTTCCGGAATATTGTTTGACGAAGTGAATTACATCGCTTCGATTCGTTTCAGGTTGTCGTCATCATTGAGGCTGTAGTAGAGTGAACGGAGAAGGCGGCGGGCATCGTCGGTAGTTGCGTCGTCGTTAAGAGCCTTTTCAAGATAGGGTGCTGCTTCCTTCAACAGCGGGTCTACTTTCTCGTCACGAACTTTGTTGTATTCAGCCTGGCTGAGCGAGCTTGCAGATTCGTCGATAGCGATAGCCTGAGCATAGATCACACGACCAAGGTCAAGATTTGCTTTGGGAAGTTCGGGAGCGAGTTCTACTGCTTTCTGGATATATTTGCGAGCTTCGTCAAGTTTATTCTGACTCTGATACAAAATACCCATCACATCATAGTACTCAGCATTGTTGGGATTGAGTTTGATAGCTTTTTCAAGAAGCGCCTGAGCTGATTCGTATTCTTTCTCNTTGATTTTCTCATTGATAATGATTGTGAGATATTTAGAGATAGAATCACCGTAAAGGTCATTGGCTGTTGCTGCATAAGCCATAACACGGGGAGTGTCATTTTTCTGAGCTGCTACGCTGATGGCATAATCATACAGAGCCGGTTCTTGATAGCCCAATTCCACTGCCTTGTCGAAAGAGGTGAGGGCTGTGTCAAGTTTTGCAGCTTGCCATGCGGCAAGACCTTCGAAATAGTAAATCTGTCCAAGAGCGTTATTGTCGGGTGCGGGAGGAACCATTTCGCCGAGAGATTTGTTGAACGGCATGTTGGTGTAGATATTCCANACTTCGTAAGCTCCGGCATAGTCCTGAACATCCCAAAGAGTCTGACCGATAGTGAGATACTGGTTGTGGTTTTCAGCCAGCTTCTTAGCCATGTCTTTAGAATATTTAGTCTTTACTTTTACTTTTCCGTCTTTGTCAAGTTTCTTTTCACCGGTTTTCTTGTCAACTTCGGGAACTGAATCAAGAGGGAATGCAATCATGAAATAATTGTATCCGTCAATGAGCGCCTTACCCATTTTAACGGGATCAGGATTTTCGCCCACTGCTTTTTTCTTGAACATGTCGTCGTAATCGCCAAATTCGATATTTCCTGCTACGAACCAAGTTTGAGCGTTGTCCTTGCTTTCAGGATTTTTCAACGCCGGAGCGATGTCCTTACGAGCTTGAGTTAGATTGGTGTTGTAGCCTTTGGTTTTGCCTTCAACCTCTTTTACGAGGCTCATCTGGGCTGAAAGACCGGTTGCCGTCAAGAGGCATAGACCTAAGATGACTGATTTTTTCATAATATATTGAAAGTTAATAGTAAAATTCAGTTATTAAATCTCTTCGTTTTCGTCACTGTCTGATGATTCATCATNGTTTAGTTCATCGTCAACAATTTCAGTGTCGTCCTCTTCAACTGAAATAGAGTCGGCNGGAAGTTCGGTTTGTTCGCTTGCTTCCAGAAGAACATCCTCGTCGATTGTTTCTTCAGGGTCAGAGTCCACGCAGCACACTGATGCTATTTCGTCATTGCGCTTTTCGAGGTTGATGAGTCTCACTCCTTGAGTTGCTCGTCCTTGAACACGGATATCGGCAGCCTTTATGCGGAGAGTGATACCTGATTTATTAATAATGACGAGATCATTGTCGTCATTGACGCTGTCGATGGCGACAAGGGTTCCGGTTTTGTCAGTGACGCTGATGGTCTTTACTCCCTTNCCNCCTCGGTTGGTGATGCGATAGTCTTCGNGCAGNNAGCGTTTGCCATATCCCTTNTCNGAAATANCAAGCACATTGTTTTCTGTTTCCGGCTCCATGCATATCATGCCGATAACGGCGTCGTCGGGACCGTCCAGAGTCATGCCGCGCACACCGGTTGACACTCTACCCATNTCGCGCACTTTGTGCTNGGGGAATCGAATAGCGCGTCCGTTCTTGTTGGCGAGTAAGATGTCAGANTTTCCATCGGTCATCTCCACGCCAATNAATTGGTCGCCTTNGCGGATGACAATTGCGTTGACACCGTNCGCTCTCGGGCGTGAATATGCTTCGAGTGAAGTCTTTTTAATGACTCCCTGACGAGTTGCAAACACGAGATTGTGGGAGGTCACAAATTCTTTGTCGTCGAGTTTCTTAGTGCATATAACGGCATTCACTTCATCGCCGGCTTCAATATTGAGCAGGTTTTGGATAGCTCTTCCCTTGCTGTTCTTTGCCATTTCGGGGAGTTCGTAGACTTTCAGCCAATAGCATCTTCCTCGGTTGGTGAAGAATAGCATATAGTTGTGCATCGAAGCGGTGTAGATGTGCTCAATGAAGTCTTCGTCGCGGGTGTCGCTTCCGCGTGAGCCGACACCGCCGCGGTTCTGCGCGCGGAATTCGCTCAACGGAGTGCGTTTGATGTAGCCCATGTGAGAGATGGTGATGATCATATCATCGTCAGCATACATGTCTTCGTCATTAAAATTGCCTGCGGCATAGTTAATGTCGGTTTTACGGGCGTCGCCAAACTTGTCACGGACCTCCACAAGTTCTGATTTAATCAGTTCGCGACACTCATGCTCGTCGGAAAGAATTAGATTGAGGTGTTCTATCAGTTTCTGAAGTTCCTCGTATTGCATGTGGAGCTTGTCCTGTTCCAGTTTCGCAAGGTTGCGAAGACGCATTTCCACGATGGCGAGTGTTTGAGGATCAGAAAGCTGGAAGCGTTCTGAAAGTTTTGCTCTGGCATCTTCAGCCGAGTCAGCGCCGCGTATTATTTTAATCACCTCGTCGATATTTTCCGATGCGATGATAAGTCCCAGTAATATGTGGGCTCTTTCTTCTGCTTTACGCAGCTCGAAACGGGTGCGTCTTANGACTACGTCATGACGGTGGTCGATGAATGCNTGTAGAATCTCTTTGAGATTGAGCGTCTTCGGTCTGCCGTTGACAATCGCCACGTTATTAACGCTGAACGACGCCTGCATCTGGGTCATTTTGTAGAGCTTGTTGAGCACTACGTTGGCATTGGCATCGCTTTTGAGTCGGATCACAATGCGCATACCCTTATAGTCGCTCTCGTCGTTAAGGTCGGCGATTCCGTCAAGACGTTTCTCGTTTACGAGATTGGCTATGTCTTTTATTAATTCCGCTTTGTTGACATTGTAGGGAATCTCGGTCACTATAATGTCCTCATGATTGGAATGGGATTCTATTTCCGCTTTCGCTCTGATAACAATTCGTCCGCGTCCTGTCTCAAATGCTTCCTTAACGCCGTTATAGCCGTATATGGTTCCTCCGGTAGGGAAGTCGGGAGCGGTGATGTGCTTCATCAACTCAGGTATGGTGAGCTCGGGATTATCGATAAGCGCGATAGTGGCGTTTATGGATTCGGTGAGGTTATGAGGGGGCATGTTGGTTGCCATACCTACGGCGATACCTGATGTTCCATTTACCAAAAGGTTGGGAATTCGGGTAGGCAATACTGTAGGCTCGGGGCGGGAGTTGTCATAGTTCATGGTGAAGTCGACGGTTTCCGAATCGATATCGGCAAGCATCTCCTCGCCAAGTTTTTCAAGGCGCACCTCGGTATAACGCATTGCGGCAGGTCCGTCACCGTCAACCGAGCCGAAGTTTCCATGACCGTCTACAAGTGTGTAACGCATAGCCCAGTTCTGTGCCATGCGCACGACTGTTCCGTAAATCGACGAGTCGCCGTGAGGATGGTATTTACCCATAACCTCGCCGACGCAGTTTGCCGACTTCTTATGTGGATGTTCGGAGGTGTTACCCATTTCATTCATTCCGAACAGCACACGGCGCTGTACCGGCTTCAAGCCGTCGCGCACGTCAGGCAGGGCACGTGACACAATGACAGACATTGAATAGTCAATATAGGCTGTCCGCATCTCGTTCTCGATGTCAATTTTCAGAATTCTATCTTCTTCAATCATAAATGTTTTTATAAATAATTGGTGTTGAGTTTCCGCAACTGAGCGAAAAATCACACAAAGATAAGAAAAAATTACAAAATAAGCGGAATTTTAAGGAATGGATTGTTTAAATAATGTTGAGATAATTTAATTGTGTCCGTAANTTTGTTTTTTGGCGCAATTATTGTTATTATTGCATGTGTTTTGATGTATGAAACTAAATTTTAAGGAAGAAGCTATTATTTAAAACATGGATACTAATTTTTCAATGGAATTAAAGACGTTGCTTGACCAAAGCCACAGGGAGGCAGTGCGCCACAATGACCGCGTGGTGAGGGTTGAGCATATATTGCTTGCCATTATGTCGAGCCCTGATAATGAGGCATACATGACCCTTCAGCGACTGATGGATGCCGACACGATGTATCAGATCAGGGATAACCTTGACAAGCGGCTGCACGTTTTGCCTGAAAGTGACAGGCAGATGCAGGTCACTATGGTCAGCGATCTGGCTAACCGCATAATCAAATTGAGTGTTCTCGAAGCCCGTATGCTTAAAAGCAACTTGGTAGATTCGAAGCACTTGTTGCTTGCTCTCTTCCACAATAATGAAGTGCAAGGTCTTGAAATGATGGACGATTTTAAGAATGCGGGAATAACCTATGAGGCACTTTACCGACTGCTTGCCAATGTAGCTGATTCGCCAAAGATGGGGGCGTCATTCGGTGAAGACGAAGAAGATGAAGAGGATGAAATGCCGCGGGGAAGAATGGATGCTCCTCATTCTGCCGGGCAGGCTCCAAAGAGGGGAAACGACACTCCGGCGCTTGATAAGTATGGCAATGACATGACTCAGGCTGCTGAAGAGGGCAGACTTGATCCTGTGGTGGGCCGAGAAGTTGAAATCGAACGCCTTGCCCAGATATTGAGTCGCCGCAAGAAAAACAATCCCGTTCTTATCGGTGAGCCCGGTGTCGGTAAATCGGCTATAGTGGAAGGGCTTGCATTGCGAATCGTTCAGCGAAAGGTTTCCAGGATACTGTTTGACAAGCGTGTCATTTCCCTTGACATGGCTTCATTAGTTGCCGGCACGAAATATCGCGGTCAATTTGAGGAGAGGATAAAAGCCATTCTGAATGAATTGTCGCGCAACAAGAACGTCATATTGTTTATTGACGAGCTCCACACCATTGTCGGCGCCGGCAATGCCGCCGGGTCGATGGATGCCGCCAACCTTCTCAAACCGGCGCTTGCACGTGGCGAAATACAGTGCATCGGAGCAACCACCATCGATGAGTACCGCAAGAATATCGAAAAGGACGGGGCTCTTGAACGCCGTTTCCAGAAGGTGATGGTTGAGCCTACGTCGCCCGAAGAGACTCTTGCAATACTTAACAATATAAAGGATAAGTATGAAGAGCATCATAATGTGAATTACACTCCGGAAGCGCTTGAGGCTTGCGTCAAGCTGACTGACCGTTATGTATCTGATCGAAATTTTCCCGATAAGGCTATCGACGCACTCGATGAAGCGGGATCGCGCGTTCATGTGACCAACATTGTTGTGCCTAAGGAAATCGAGCACATGGAAGAACTGATTGCTGAAGCCAATGCGGCTAAATTAAAAGCTGCTCAATCTCAGAATTTTGAGAGTGCGGCTTCGTTCAGGGATAAAGAGCACAAGCTGAAACTTGAACTTGAGGAAGCTAAGCGCAAATGGGANGCGTCGCTCAACGAGAANCCCGAGACTGTTGANGANGANAAGGTGGCNGAAGTCGTGGCNATGATGACCGGCGTGCCCGTGCAGCGCATAGCNCAGGCTGAAGGAATGAGACTTCGTGAAATGGGTCCGAAACTCCAATCGGCGATTATCGGTCAGAATAATGCGATAGAGAAGATTGTGAAGGCTATTCAGCGTAACCGTGTGGGGCTGAAAGATCCCAACAAACCTATTGGCACCTTCATGTTCCTCGGTCCTACCGGTGTGGGAAAAACTCATCTCGCAAAGAAACTGGCGGAATACCTTTTTGATTCAGCCGATACTTTGATAAGGGTGGACATGAGCGAATATATGGAAAAATTCACGGTGAGCCGTCTCGTTGGAGCGCCTCCCGGATATGTCGGATATGAGGAGGGCGGACAATTAACTGAACGGGTTCGCACTCATCCTTATTCGGTCGTTCTTCTCGATGAAATAGAGAAAGCTCATCCTGATGTGTTCAATCTTCTTCTGCAAGTTCTTGACGAGGGCAGACTCACTGACTCTTTAGGACGCAAAGTCGATTTTAAGAACACCATAATAATAATGACCTCCAATATCGGCTCGCGTCAGCTTAAAGATTTTGGAGCCGGAGTGGGCTTCGTGACAAAACCTGCCGATAAGGAATATTCCCACGGAGTTATCCAAAAGGCTCTGAACAAGGCTTTCTCTCCGGAGTTCCTGAATCGAGTTGATGATATCATAATGTTTGATCCTCTTGACAAGGAAGCGATATTCAAGATTATTGATATTGAGCTCGCCGGATTCTACAAGCGTGTCGACGCATTGGGCTATAAACTTGAGATCACTGAAGGCGCTAAAAACTATATAGCTGAAAAGGGGTATGATTCTCAGTATGGCGCCCGTCCGCTGAAGCGCGCGGTTCAGAAATATCTTGAGGATCCCCTTGCCGAGATGATTATCAATTCCTCTATAGGAGAGGGCGCGACTATCCATGTGGAGTATGATAAAGACAATGATAAGATAGTGACAAGCGTGTCATAAACGCGCTATACGAATATTTGTTTGACAAAAGACCGCAGAAGCGGTCTTTTTGTTTTCAATTTGACAGTTAAATAATATCGAAAATGGCAATATGATGAAATAATCAAGTTTTTTGAAGAAATTTTTCAAATTTTATTTGCGGATTAATTTATAATGTTTAACTTTGTGCCATAAAACATAATTAAGCAACCATTATCATTATGGGCGAGATCAGATTCACTAAGATGCACGGCATCGGTAATGATTATATTTACTTGGATTGTATTAACCATACTCCCGAGCGATTGGCTGACCTCGCGATAGAAATGAGCGACCGCCACACGGGAGTGGGCGGAGATGGAATAATTCTCATCTGTAGCTCCTCGGTTGCAGATTTCAGGATGCGTATCTTTAATGCTGACGGTTCGGAGGCTAAAATGTGTGGCAATGCAAGTCGATGCGTTGCCAAATTTGTTTTTGAACGCGGGCTTACTGATAAAAAAGATATATCGCTTGAAACTCTGTCGGGAATTAAATATCTTCACATTAACGAATATGAAGGCGTGGTGGATCTCGTCACGGTAGATATGGGCGTTCCGCAGTTTGTTCCCGCTTCCATCCCGGTTAAGTTTGACGGGGAGCAGATGATTGAACAGGAAATCGATATTGATGGGAGCCGTTTTGACGTTACTGCGGTGTCGATGGGCAATCCTCATGGGGTCATTTTCGTCGATAGTCTTGCCGATACGGATGTTTGCGGCTTTGGACCGCAGCTGGAGTGTCATGAAATATGGCCTGACAGGGCAAATATTGAATTTGCCGAAATTCTCTCTTCCGAAGAGATAAAAATGAGGGTGTGGGAACGTGGCAGCGGAGAGACGATGGCGTGTGGCACCGGCGCTTGCGCCACTGCGGTCGCCGGCGCTCTTACGGGCAGAACTTCAAGGCATGTCACAGTCCATCTTCGAGGCGGAGACCTCGATATTTTATGGAATCAGGATGACGGGCACGTCTATATGACCGGACCGGCGGAAACGGTTTTTGACGGAGTTTATTTCCGCAAGCATTAAAAGATAGTTTTAGGTAAGAAGAAAAAGGTTAGGTATGATAAAGGTAAATGAAAATTTCTGTAAGCTTCCGGCAAGCTACCTCTTCTCGGAAGTGGCAAAAAGAATAGAAGCGTTTAAGAAGCAGAACCCGGGAGTTGAAATCATACGCATGGGTATAGGCGATGTCACTTCCCCAATATGTGACGCTGTTATAAAGGCGATGCATGATGCCGTCGATGACGAGGCGCGGATGGAGTCGTTTCATGGGTATGGACCTGAACAGGGCTATGCTTTCCTTCGTGACAAGATTTCCGAATTTGACTACGTGAAGCGAGGTATTGACATAGATTCTTCTGAAATATTTATAAGCGACGGCGCTAAAAGCGATACCGGCAATATAGGTGATATTCTTGCCGCCGATTGTAAGATTGCCGTTACTGATCCGGTCTATCCCGTGTATGTCGACACGAACGTGATGGCTGGCAGGGCAGGGGAACTGGTTGATGGCAAGTGGTCGAATATCGAGTATCTTCCTTGCACGGCTGAGAATGATTTTAATCCATCCTTGCCTAAGGAAAAGCCTGATGTGGTTTACTTGTGTTATCCTAATAATCCTACGGGCACAGTGCTGACACGCGCCCGCTTGACCGAATGGGTTCAATATGCACGCAAGAACAATGTGCTCATAATGTTTGACTCCGCCTATGAGGCATACGTCAGAAATCAGGATATTCCGCGAAGCATCTACGAGATTCCAGGAGCTAAGGAGGTTGCGATAGAATTCCGCAGCTATTCCAAAACAGCTGGTTTTACAGGGATACGATGCGGCTATACTGTAGTGCCGAAAGAATTGAAAGGTGTCGACTCCAAAGGCAACGAGGTGTCGATAAATAAACTTTGGAACCGCCGCCAATGCACAAAATTCAATGGCGCGAGCTATGTTTCTCAGCGAGCCGCCGAAGCCCTGTACACGGAGGAGGGTATTAAGCAAGTAAAAGATATTATTGATTATTATATGGAGAATGCCAGGATTTTGCGTACCGGGCTTGAAGAGTGCGGGCTGCAGGTGTACGGCGGTGAAAATTCTCCTTATATATGGCTGAAGACTCCTGCAGGAATATCATCCTGGGGCTTTTTTGACAAACTGCTGTCGGAATGTCATGTAGCAGGCACCCCCGGTTCCGGTTTCGGTCCTTCGGGCGAAGGATATTTCCGCCTGACCGCATTTGGCAGGAGAGAAGCTACTCTTGAAGCCGTGAAGCGATTCAAGCATTTAAAAATATAAATCAATTGATTTTATCAAATTAGTCACTATAATAAACCATTATAATTGTTTTACTTATGTCAAAGTTGAGATTTAAAGTGGTCGAAGAGGCTTTTGACCGAAAGGCGATTCCTGTGGAAATTCCGAAAGAGCGTCCCACAGAGTATTATGGCAAATATGTTTTCAACCGACAGAAAATGTTTGAGTATCTGCCAAAGAAAACCTATGACGCCTTGGTTGATGCGATTGATAATAAAAAGCCTTTGTCACGAGAGATTGCCGACAGTGTCGCTTCAGGAATGAAGCAGTGGGCGATTGACAATGGCGCCCGCCACTATACTCACTGGTTTCATCCGTTGACCGACGGAACGGCAGAGAAACATGACGCGTTTATCGAACATGACGGTAAGGGCGGTGTCGTAGAAGAATTTGAAGGAAAACTTCTTGTTCAGCAGGAGCCTGACGCTTCAAGTTTTCCTAACGGCGGTATCCGCAACACATTTGAAGCTCGCGGTTATTCGGCATGGGACATCTCTTCTCCTGCATTTATAATGGACAAGACACTGTGTATCCCTACAATTTTTATTTCCTATACCGGAGAATCTCTTGACTATAAAACTCCGTTGCTGCGCGCTTTGAACTGCGTTGATAAAGCAGCTACGGCAGTGGCGCAATATTTTGATCCCGAAGTTAGACATGTGAATTCCTATCTTGGCTGGGAGCAGGAGTATTTCCTTGTTGACGAAGCTCTCTACTCGGCTCGTCCTGATCTTGTCATGACCGGAAGAACTTTGATGGGACACGAAAGTGCGAAGAACCAGCAGCTTGAGGATCATTATTTCGGAGCTATCCCTTCACGAGTGGAATCATTCATGCTCGATCTTGAAATCGAGTGTCATAAACTTGGTATTCCGGCTAAAACACGTCATAACGAGGTTGCTCCAAACCAGTTTGAGTTAGCTCCGGTATTCGAGGAAACCAATCTTGCGAATGACCATAATCTCCTCCTCATGTCTTTGATTGCTGAAGTTGCGCGTCGTCACAATTTCCGTGTTCTGCTTCATGAGAAGCCTTTCTCAGGAATTAATGGCTCAGGAAAGCATAACAACTGGAGTCTTGGAACTGACAGGGGCGNGCTTCTGTTTGCGCCGGGTAAAACCCCNATGGGCAACTTGCAGTTTATCNCATTTGTTGTCAACACGATGGCTGCNGTATATCGCCNNAATGCTTTGTTGANAGCTTCAATCATGTCGGCTACCAACGCTCACCGTCTTGGCGCCAATGAGGCCCCTCCCGCAATTATTTCAATATTTGCCGGAAGTCAGTTGTCGGAGATTCTTGAGAAGCTTGAAAACAGCGATAGCGATGAACTTATCAATCTTTCAGCGAAAAAAGGTCTTAAACTTGATGTTGACCAAATTCCTGAAATTCTTGTGGACAACACCGACCGTAACCGCACGTCGCCATTTGCGTTTACCGGTAACCGTTTTGAATTCCGCGCAGTGGGTTCATCGGCAAACTGCGCTTCTGCGATGATTGCGCTGAACGCTGCTGTCGCCGAGCAGTTGATTGAGTTCAAGAGCAAGGTTGACGCGCGTCTTGAAAAAGGCGAGGAACTGAATCATGCTTTGCTTGCCGAAATTAAGGAATTGATAAAATATAGCAAGCCCATCCATTTTGACGGCAACGGTTATAGCGATGAATGGAAGGTGGAAGCTGAGCGCCGCGGACTTGACTGCGAGACATCGGTACCCAAGATTTTTGACGCTTACCTGAGCAAGTCGTCGGTTGACATGTTCAAATCCACAGGCGTGTTCAACCAGCTTGAACTTGAGGCTCGAAATGAAGTCAAGTGGGAAATGTATACTAAGAAAATACAGATCGAAGCGCGCGTATTGGGCGACCTTGCTATGAACCACGTTATTCCGGTGGCAATCCGCTATCAGTCGGTGCTCACTGACAATGTGTTTAAGCTAAAAACTTTGTTCCCGAATGAAAAGGGNGACAAGCTTGCAGCNATGGACCTTGACACAATTGAACGCATGTCAGCCCACATGGCGACTATTCTTGAAGAGGTCAAGAAAATGGTCAACGCCCGCAAGGCAGCCAACCATATCGAGAACGAGCGTGAAAAAGCGCTTGCTTACCATGATTCAGTGCTTCCGTGTATGGATGTGATTCGTTATCACATCGATAAACTTGAGCTGATGATTGACGATGAAATGTGGCCTTTACCCAAATACAGAGAGTTGTTGTTTATTCGTTAATATTTTTAGAACATAGCTTTGCCCGGCACGCTCCTTTCATGGAACTAATCACGGAACGTGCCGGGCTATTTTAGAGAATATAAAGGAAAGTTTTGCGTATGAATAATATTATGCCTAAGGCTCAGGGACTGTATGATCCGAGACATGAGCATGATGCCTGCGGTGTTGGTTTGCTTGTTAATATAAGAGGTGTAAAATCCCATCAGCTTGTAGAAAAAGGTCTNCAGGTGCTTGAACACATGGTTCACCGCGGAGCTGAAGGCGCCGACCCGAAGACAGGCGACGGTGCCGGAATAATGGTGCAGATTCCCCATGAATTTATCTTGCTTCAGGGTATCGCTGTTCCTGAAAAGGGGAGNTATGGCACNGGACTTGTATTTTTGCCTGAAGATGAAGACGCACAGCAGTTGATTATCGATATCATCGAGCGTGAATCGATCGAAATGGGACTCTCTCTTATTGCCATAAGGGATGTTCCGACCAACAATGAGTCGCTCGGAGTGGTCGCCAAGGAGGCTGAACCTGCCATTAAGCAAATTTTTATTGCCGATGAGAAAACCACAGATGAACTTGATCCGAAACTATATATCCTGCGCCGACGCATAGAGAAAAAAGTGGCGGCATCTCCGATAGAAGGCAAAGATAAATTTTATATCGTGTCTCTGTCATCAAAAATTTTGATTTACAAGGGAATGTTGTCAAGCCTTCAGTTGAGATATTATTATCCCGACTTGATGAATCCCCATTTCACCACGGGCATGGCGCTGGTACACTCCCGTTTCAGTACCAACACTTTCCCCACCTGGTCATTGGCTCAACCATTCAGAATGTTAGGTCATAATGGCGAGATCAACACCATTCAAGGCAATCGAATGTGGATGAAGGCGCGTGAATGTGTGCTTCATCCCCGAGCTTTCGGTAACGCTGATGTGACTCCCATCGTGCAACCCGGCATGAGCGACTCGGCATCGCTTGACAATGTTCTGGAATTTTTTGTCATGGGAGGTATGAGTCTGCCCCATGCGCTTGCGATGCTCGTCCCTGAATCTTACAATGATAAAAACCCCATCTCGCCTGAGTTGAAGGCGTTCTATGAATTCCACTCTATTTTGATGGAGGCATGGGACGGTCCTGCCACTCTTCTGTTCAGTGACGGACGCTATGCCGGAGGTATGCTTGACCGTAACGGACTGCGCCCTGCGCGATGGCTCATTACAAATAATGACACCATGGTCATTGCTTCGGAAATGGGTGTTCTCGCTTTCGATCCGTCGGAAGTAAAAGAGAAAGGTAGATTGCGTCCCGGAAAGATGCTTATGGTCGACATGGAGAAAGGGGAGATTTATCATGACGCCGAACTGAAAGAAAAACTCGCAACGGAATTTCCTTATCGCGACTGGCTGTCAAAGAACCGCATAATTCTTGACAAAATCACTACCGGAAGAAAGGTTGAAGAGACAGTGGCTGATTTTTCCCGTCAGCTTCACGCATTCAATTACAATAGGGAAGAGGTTGAAAAAATCATAACTCCGATGGTGTCGGACGGAAAAGAGCCTGTCAACTCTATGGGTTGTGACACTCCGCTCGCTGTGCTGTCCAAGGAGCCTCAATTGCTTTACAACTATTTCCGTCAGCATTTCGCCCAAGTCACCAATCCGCCTATCGACCCGCTTCGTGAGGAATTGGTGATGAGTCTCGACAGTTATATCGGAGCTATCGACATGAATCTGCTGGATCCTAATCCCGAACTTTGCAAGATGGTGTTGTTGAAGCGTCCTATTATCACAAATCAGGAGCTTGACTTGCTCTGCAATCTGCGATATAAAGGATTCAACACCCGTAAACTGGCGATGACGTTCACCGTTGCCGACGGCGCCCGGGGGCTTGAGGAAGGCGTTGAGCGTTTGTGCCGTGAAGCGGAAAAGGCTGTTGACGAGGGATGTAATTACATAGTGTTGAGCGATAGAGGCGTTGATAAAGAGAATGCGCCTATCCCTGCGCTTCTTGCCACCTCGGCAGTCCACCATCATCTTATAGACAAGCAGAAACGCTTGCAAACCGCCCTTATCATCGAGACTGGCGACGCTCGTGAGGTGATGCACTTCGCTCTCTTGTCGGGCTACGGCGCGAGCGCCATCAATCCTTATCTTGCTTTTGCCGTGATCAATGATCTTGTGGCAAAGAAGGAGATTCAGCTTGATTTCCATACAGCCCAGAAAAATTATATAAAGGCTATCGACAAGGGCTTGCTCAAAGTCATGTCGAAAATGGGTATCTCCACGATAACCAGCTACAAGGGCGCTCAGCTCTTTGAGGCGATAGGATTGTCGGATGAGCTTGCCGGCAAGTATTTCGGAAACACTGTAAGCAAGATTTCGGGAGTGAACATGGTTGATTTGAGCAAGGATATCCTCAAGTCTCATGCCGAGGCTTATTCCGTTGAATTTGATTCCGAGATTCCATTGAAGCACATAGGGCAGTACTCTTTCCGCAAAGATGGCGAGTCCCACGCCTGGACTCCTGAAGCGATTGCCACACTTCAACTCGCCACCCGCCTTGGAAGCTATAAGAAATTTAAAGAATTCACGTCGATTATCGATAATAAACCCGAGCCTATCTTTATCCGCGATTTCCTTGACTTCAAGAAAGCGGAACCGATCTCTATCGACGAAGTGGAGCCGGAAGAAGCTATTTTGAAACGCTTTGTCACCGGAGCGATGTCGTTTGGCTCGATAAGTCGTGAAGCGCATGAGGCTCTCGGTATTGCGATGAATGCGATTGGCGCGCGAAGTAATACCGGTGAGGGTGGAGAGGATGCCGAACGCTTCAAAACCCGTCCTGACGGTTCATCGGCGCGTTCCGCAATCAAGCAGGTTGCTTCAGGTCGATTTGGCGTTACTGCCGAATATCTCGTGAATGCGGACGAGATTCAGATTAAAGTGGCGCAAGGCGCCAAGCCGGGTGAAGGCGGACAGCTCCCCGGATTTAAGGTCGATAAGATTATAGCCAAGACTCGTCATTCGATTCCCGGCATCTCATTGATTTCGCCTCCGCCTCACCATGATATTTATTCTATTGAAGANCNTGCGCAGCNTATTTTTGACTTGANAAATGTCAATCCTAAGGCAAAGGTAAGCNTGAAGCTCGTGTCGGAGAGCGGTNTTGGAANTATTGCCGCAGGCGTAGCGAAAGCGAAGAGCGATCTTATTACGATAAGCGGCAGCGACGGTGGCACAGGAGCTTCTCCAGCAAGTTCAATCCGCTATGCCGGCTTACCGGTTGAAATCGGGTTGGCTGAGACTCAGCAGACTCTCGTGCTCAACAATCTTCGCGGGCAGGTTAAGTTGCAAGCCGACGGTCAATTGAAGACCGCACGTGATGTCATCATCATGGCTATGCTCGGCGCGGAGGAATACGGATTTGCCACAAGCGCGCTGATTGTTCTCGGATGTGTGATGATGCGTAAATGTCACCTCAACACATGTCCTGTGGGTGTAGCGACACAAAACGAGGAATTGAGAAAACGCTTTGTGGGACGGTCGGAATATGTGGTTAATTTCTTTAAGTTCCTGGCTCGTGAAATTCGCGAAACATTAGCGGAAATAGGGGTAAGGAGTCTCGATGAAGTCATCGGTAGGGCAGATATGCTCAAAGTTAAGGAGAACCATTCTACCCATAAAACCGATCATCTTGATTTCTCAAAGATTCTCTACATGCCGGCAGAAGCAAGCGTTAACGCTATTATCAATGTCGCCAGCCAGCAGCATGACATAGACGATGTGCTTGACCGCCGCATCATAAGCCGCGCTTATCCTGCTATTGAGAATAAGATGCCGGTTGAACTTGAATTTCCCATCAATAATACGGATCGTTCGGTGGGCGCTATGTTGTCGGGACTAGTGGCAAGCAAGTATGGAAATGAGGGTCTCCCCGACGATACGATTTTGTGTACATTCAAGGGCTCGGCGGGACAGAGTTTCGGAGCTTTCCTTGCTCATGGAATTTCTTTCAGGCTTGANGNCGACNNAAATGATTATGTNGGAAAGGGTCTGTCGGGCNGAAAGANTGTGATAGNGCCTCCNANGGNTACGNCTTACAAGCCTGANGACAACATTATAGCNNGAAATACTCTTCTTTATGGANCCNNTTCGGGAGAGATTTNTATAAACGGACGTGTGGGAGAACGATTCTGTGTCCGCAATTCCGGAGCTATTGCCGTTGTTGAAGGTGTCGGCGACCATTGTTGCGAGTACATGACCGGAGGAAGAACGGTGGTGCTCGGCAGCACGGGACGAAATTTTGCCGCCGGAATGAGCGGCGGAATCGCCTATGTTTGGAACCCTGACGGTAATTTTGATTACTTCTGTAACATGGAAATGGTGGAATTGTCGCTGATTGAAGATATGGCTGACAACAGGGAACTGTACAGAATGATTGGAAATCACTATAAATACACCCACAGTCCGCTTGCCGGAAAGATGCTTGACAATTGGCAGNAATATGTCGATCAGTTTATAAAAGTCATTCCTTTCGAGTACAAGAAGGTGCTTCATGATGAAAAGATGGCTAAACTGCAACAGAAGATAGCCAGTGTGGAGAGAGATTAATCATAATAGTAAAATTCGCTAAAATACATATAATGGGAAATCCTAAAGCGTTTTTAACCATAGGTCGTAAAGAAGCAGGATACCGTCCTGTTACTGACCGTATTAAAGATTATGGTGAGGTAGAGCAGACCCTGAATCAGGAGGACCGCCGGCTTCAGGCGTCGAGATGCATGGAGTGTGGCGTTCCATTCTGTCATTGGAGCTGCCCGCTTGGAAACCGTCAGCCCGAGTGGCAGGACCGCTTATACAAGAATGATATTAAGGGCGCTTACGTGCTGTTGACTCAAACTGATGATTTTCCTGAATTTACAGGGCGCGTTTGTCCTGCCCTGTGTGAGAAAGGCTGCGTGCTCAATAAGCAGCACGAGCCTGTCACCATCAGGGAGAATGAGGCGGCGATTGTTGAGCGCGCGTTCAATGAGGGCTATGTGACTCCACATGTGCCGGCTTTCCGCACAGGAAAAAAAGTTGCCGTTATCGGGTCGGGTCCTGCCGGACTTGCTGCTGCAAATCGTCTTAACCAAAAGGGACATTCGGTGGTCGTTTTTGAAAAGAACGAATCGGTGGGCGGTTTGCTTCGATTCGGTATTCCTGACTTTAAACTGAATAAAAGTATCATAGACCGTCGTATCGACCTGATGAAGCAGGAGGGTGTTGAGTTCCGCACCGGCATTAATGTTGGCGTCGATGTTCAGGCAAAAGAGCTTCTTGAGGAATATGATGCCGTTTGCGTGGCGATTGGAGCTGAAGTTCCCCGTGATTTAAAGGTTGAAGGGCGAGAATTGGACGGAGTTCATTTCGCATTGGAACTTTTGCAACAGCAAAACCGTGTTAATGCCGGAGTCGAAGTTGACCCGTCGGAACGTATTTCCGCCAAGGGGAAACACGTGCTTGTTATTGGTGGCGGCGACACGGGAAGCGACTGTGTCGGCACCTCCAATCGTCAAGGCGCGCTGTCGGTGACCCAGATTGAGATTATGCCGCAGCCGCCGGTGGGTGACAATCCCGACACTCCCTGGCCTTACTGGCCTGTTGTGCTTAAAACTTCAAGTTCACACCTTGAAGGCTGTGAGCGCCGCTGGCTTCTTGACACTCGTAAATTTGTCGGCAAAAACGGCAAGGTTGAAGAAGTCGTAGTTGAGGGCGTGGAATGGGAGAAGGATCCTCAATCGGGTAAAATGACATTGAAACACACGGGTAAAGTGGAAACACTCCCGGCTCAACTCGTTTTACTGGCGATGGGTTTCACTAATCCCAAAGCCGATGGCTTGCTTGAGCAGCTCGGAGTCGAAAAGGACGCGCGAGGAAATGTGAAAGTCGGAGCGTCGCAACAAACCAGTGTGGACAAAGTGTTTGCAGCCGGCGATGCCTCTACCGGAGCTTCACTCGTTGTGAGATGTATCGCTTCAGGGCAAAAGGCGGCAAAAGGTATCGATGATTATCTTAGAACCAAGTAATGGAACAATTGAAACATGAATGCGGCGTAGCGATGATACGCCTGCTGAAACCTCTCGAATATTACAAAAAGAAATATGGCACGTATCTCTACGGTGTGAACAAGCTCTATCTCCTGATGGAGAAGCAGCACAACCGCGGACAGGAGGGCGCCGGCGTCGGTGTAATAAAAATGAATGCCCCTGCCGGTAATGAGTACGTGTTCCGTGAAAGAGCGTTAGGCTCCAATGCGATTCAGGAAATCTTTTCAAATATCAACAGGCAGATCGACAGCGCTCATATTCAGGATAAGGAAGCCGAATGGATTGATGAGTACGCTCCGTTTGTCGGAGAGGTTTATATGGGACATTTGAGATATTCCACCACAGGACGTAGCGGCATCAGCTACGTCCATCCTTTTTTAAGGAGGAATAACTGGTGTTCGCGCACACTTATGCTTTGTGGAAATTTCAATATGACCAATGTCAATGAAATTTTTAAGGCAGTTGTGGAGAAGGGGCAGCATCCCCGCATATATTCCGATACCGTCATTATTCTTGAACAACTTGGATATGCTCTTGACAAAGAAAATAATCAATTGTATCACCGGTTTTCGGAGGAGGGTCTTGAGGGTATCGAGAGAGCCAAGGCGATAGAGGATAATCTTAATCTTGCCCCAATGCTGGAGTCGGTTGCTCCTGCATGGGATGGCGGATATGTGATATGCGGAGCCGTAGGTTCGGGAGATATGTGGGCGTTGCGTGATCCCCATGGGATTCGCCCGGCATTCTATTATCATGACGACGAGATTGTTGTGGTAGCTTCGGAGCGTCCCGTAATCCAAACGGTGATGAACGTGTCGCGCAGAGATGTTCATGAGCTTATGCCGGGCAGCGCCATAATGGTGAGTCGTGCGGGGAACATAAAAGTGGAACAGATTCTTCCCCGCGGGAAAAATGAACGCTGTTCCTTTGAGCGTATTTATTTTTCGCGAGGCAGCGATGCCGATATCTATANGGAAAGAAAGGCGTTGGNCAGGAATCTTGCCGACAAGANATTGGAAGGGGTNGATTATGACTTGAAACATTCGGTNTTTTNGTTTATCCCTAACACCGCTGAAGTGGCTTTTATTGGAATGATCGAGGGGCTTGAAAAGTATCTTGACGCTTACAAGGCTGATAAAATCTATCAGGCGGGGTCAGAAGGGATATTGTCGCCTGAAATCATTCAGAATATAATGGCTCAGAAACTTCGCATCGAAAAATTGGCTATAAAAGATATCAAATTGCGCACGTTTATCGCTGAGGGCGAGTCGAGAAATGATCTTGCCGCTCATGTGTATGACGTTACGTATGGAATTGTTAAGGATGGACAGGATGCGGTGGTGGTCATTGACGATTCTATCGTGCGCGGCACCACGCTCAAGCAATCTATCATAAAGATGCTCGACCGTCTTAATCCACGGAAAATCGTAATTGTCAGTTCTTCGCCTCAGGTGAGATATCCTGATTATTATGGAATCGATATGTCGCGCATGGCGGAGTTCTGCGCGTTTCGCGCTGCTGTAGCATTGCTGAAAGAAAGAGGGGAGGAGCATATTCTTGATGAGGTTTATAAGGAGGCCTTGCGTCAAGAGGAACTGCCGCCGGCTGAAAGGACAAACTGCGTAAAACGCATCTATGAGCCTTTCAGTGATGATGAAATTTCCGACAAAATCGCAAGAATGCTTACGCCCGATGATTGTAAAACCGAGGTGAAGATTATTTACCAGACATTGGAGGGATTGCATCGCGCCGTGCCCGATTGTCCGGGTGATTGGTATTTCTCAGGAGATTATCCCACTCCGGGAGGCAATGTTCTCGTGAACCGCGCTTACATAAATTTTTATGAAGGAAACCACGATAAGCGATAAAAANCAGGCTAAATGTGGTGTCGATTCATTTTTTTTACGTATGTTTGCAATCGGTTATTAATATCAAATATTTGAAGCTATGAATGAATATAATCAAAACAACAGCTGTCCTCCTCAGCCCGATAATGTGTTTACTCCCGGACCTTCAGGAAAAAGCCGTGGCGTGGCAGCTCTCCTTGCCATATTTTTAGGCGGTCTTGGCATTCAGTATTTCTATCTTGGAAAAACAACCGCCGGCATTATNGCNATCATCTTAAGTTTTGTGACTTGCGGTATTTTTGAGATTATATGGTTGATTCAGGGTATTCTGATGTTTACATTGACTCAGCCNGANTTTGAAAANAANTATGTGTANACCACTAAAAGTTTCCCGATTTTTTAATTGAGAGCTGGACAAATAAAATCAGAGGCGTGAATCCGATAATGAATTCACGCCTCTGATTTTATGGTTAGGATTGTAGTCGCTTTTTTACTGAGGTTGCCCCTGCTTTTCTGACTTTTCTGAAAGATGAGAGCATGAATCCGAGCAGAAATATTATAAGAGTGCTGATGACTATGCCTAAATTAATGTGAACAAATTGAGGGATATCCATCCATTCCTGAAGTTTTGTTTGCATCGCTATTAAAACCAATGATGCCACCCCCACAATGACGCCTATTATAGCTTCAGGCTTCTTGGCTGAGGGACAAAGATAGGCTAACAGAAACATTCCGAGCACTCCTCCTGAACAAATGCTGCTTAGCGCCCACCAGGCATCGAGAGCGTTATCGACAACAAGAAAACAGAGAGCTACGGCGATTCCGAGCATTCCCGAAATAAGGCTCGACAATCTCAAAACGCGCACTTTTGTCTTGTCAGACGCTTTAGGGTTGAACATGGAATAGAAATCAGTGAGAAGGATTGTGCTCGACGATGTAACGCTCGTAGCTATTGTGCTCATGCCGGCGCAAAATATTGACGCTATCATCAGCCCGACGAGACCTCTCGGCATCACATGAATGATGAAGTAGGGGAATACGTAGTCGCTTTTTATGTCGGGAGGAAGCGCGTCGGCATATACCGTGTAATATGCAAAAAGCAGTGAGCCGATAAGGAAGAGGACTATATTGACCGGCAATGTGAGCAGGGCTCCTAAGAATGCGCTTTTACGCGCTTCTTTGAGTGTTGGAGCCGCGCAATAGCGCTGAGTGTAGCTTTGATCGATTGCGAAATTATTGAGATTGGTGAACATTCCATATACGAGACATACCCAGAACGTGCTTTCTACAAGCGAACCGTTGAATGCCCCTAATGAAAATTTATCATTGGCAAGGCATATTTCTATAGCCTGCATGGGTCCTTCAGGCATCTTTACCAAAAGCGCGAACAGGCATACGATAACGCCTATAATCAAAATTCCGCCTTGCAATGCTTCAGTGAGAATGACTGAGCGCAGACCTCCTTTCTGGCTGTATAGCACAATTCCCAGTCCCGTTACAATTACTACAACGGGGATGTTCCATCCCATCAACACGTTCATCGGCACGGCGAGAAGATAGAGAATGGCGCCTGAACGGCATATCTGTGTGAAGATGTAGAATGCCGACGCATACAAACATGCCCATTGTCCGAATCGCTGCTTGAAGTAACTGTAGGCGCTGATACTGCCCATCGACCGGTAGAACGGCACGAAATATTTCATGGCAAGCAGCCCGGCGGGCAAAATCGACAATGTGAATACGAATGCGTTCCAGTCGCTTCTGAAAGCNGCTGAACAGTATCCTAAAAATGAGATTGAGCTGCAAAACGAGGCAAATATGGAGAGCCCTACGATCCATCCCGGCATNTTGCCGCCGCCTCGGGTGAACTCGTCGCTGCTTTGACGTTTTTTCCCGAGCATATAGCCGAACATGATTGTTCCGGCTGAAAATATTATGAATATGGCGAGGTCAAAATAGTTCATGGGATGTCTTTGGCTGTGCTCTGTTAAGGTTCTATTACAAGATGTTTTTCCTGAGGATGATAGCCTCTGATGAATTCCGCAGCCGACATGCGTCGTTTGCCGGGAATCTGCAATGANAGGATTTCAAGAATATTGTCGGAGGCAGAAATGAACATCTGTTCACCCGTGATGGATATGGTTCCTGCCGCAGCTGACGATTTTTCATCGGTCACTCGTGTCTCAAATATTTTCACGCTTGCCGGCTCGTCATTGAGCAGTCCCGTGATTTCAGTCCATGCGCCGGGGTAAGGGGAGAGTCCCCTTACGAGATTGTGAATCGCCATCGCCGGTCGATTCCAGTCTATGCGACATGTTTCTTTGAATATTTTAGGAGCGGGGAGCAACTCCTCATCAGCGTTTATCTCGGCATCCTGGGGAATTGTGCGCAGGGTTCCGTTTAAAATATCCTCAACGGTGTTTATTGTAAGTTCCGCGCCGATGTGCATAAGTTTGTCATGTATCGTGCCTACATTATCGTCGGGATTGATCGGTATTGCTCGTTTTGCGATTATGTCGCCTGTGTCTATTTCGTGTTTTAGGAAAAAGGTGGTGACCCCGGTTTCGGTCTCTCCGTTAATTACCGCCCAATTTATTGGAGCAGCTCCGCGATACTTGGGCAGCAACGAGGCGTGGAGATTGAATGTGCCGAGCTCGGGCATGCTCCACACAACCTCGGGCAGCATTCGGAATGCTATTACAATGAACAAGTTTGCATTCAAAGAGCGTAGTTCACTGACAAATTCGGGATCTTTCAGCTTTACAGGCTGCATGAGGCGCAGACCGTGGCTTTCAGCATATTGTTTCACCGGCGAATGGAGCATTTTGTGCCCTCTTCCCGCCGGCTTATCGGGCATCGTNACTACACCTACTATATTATAGCCTCCTTTATAAAGCCGGTCNAGACTCTCCACTGCAAATNCAGGAGTTNNGAGAAAAACTATTCTTAAATCTTCTTGTTTCATTATAAAAATGGTTGTATTTTAGACAAAGTTACGATTTTTCCATTTAATTCTGATATTTAGTGCTTATGAGATGCTATTTTAAGATTGCCGTTGCCATTAGTTTGGCGTTTACTCTTCTATTGGCTCCGGTGGTCAGCGCCGCAGAAAAGAGCGAACTTATTGTAGAGCGTGATTCACTGTCGGCTGATTCCGAACGAAGTGACAATTTCGACGCTCGCCAATTNATTTTACCCGGAGCTTTGATTGCCNTAGGCGCTTTTGGNGTTGAGAATGGATGGATGAAACGGATTAATCGAGGNGTCAGGAAGGNGATGTTGCATTTGAGCGGCGGTCANCGNTTTAAAGCCGATAATGTGATAGAGTATGTTCCGGCGGCAGCCTATCTTGCTTTGGGCGAATTTAACGGTATAAAACATGCTCACAATTTCAGGGATCGCGCTATCATCCTTGCCACTTCGTTTGCGGCAATGTGCGCTATCACTCAGCCAGTCAAACATATTGTCGGAGAGATGCGTCCCGACAACTCTTCGGATGATTCTTTCCCTTCGGGACACACCGCCACTGCATTTATGGGCGCGGAATTGCTGAGAAACGAATATTCCATTGGAATTGGGGTGGCTGCGTATAGCGTTGCGTGTGGTGTGGGATTTATGCGGTTGTATAATAACCGGCATTGGCTTAATGATGTGGTGGCAGGAGCCGGAATTGGAATTCTTAGCGCTCGGATCGGAATATGGATGCTGCCTGTGTGGAAACGTGTCTTTCATTTTGGAGAACAGCCGGATGGGATGCAAATTGCGTTAATGCCCTCCTATAACATGCAAAATAAAGCTATTTCTCTCGGAGGAACGATTAAATTTTGAATTTTTTCAAAAATTTTTAAACATAAAAAAATGCGGATTGTTATAGTAGTATAATCAACTAAAATTAATATTTATGAATCTTACAAAATTAAACTTCTTGGGCTATTCAAAGAGCTGGTGGCTCGTTCTCATAGCCGGAATCGTGATGGTAGTGTGCGGGTTTGCATATTGGTTTTGGCCTGCTGCAGGTTTTGCAATTGCATCTCAAATCTTCGGATGGCTACTGGTGCTCGTCGGAATTGTGCAGCTGATTGTAGCTGCGGGTCCGCGTTATCCTAAAGGCTGGGGCTGGTGGATTGCCGGCGGAATGATCGACCTGTTTATCGGGTTTATGCTCGTGCGCAGTGTGATGCTTTCTGAAGCTGTTTTCCCCTATTTCCTTGCTCTTATCTTCCTTTACTGGGGTATCACAATGATTATCAGTTCAGTTAACGGACATAAAGGTAAATACTGGTGGTTGTATCTTGTTAACGGTATTCTGTTGACCTTGATCGGATTCTTCTTTATTGAAGCCGGTTATGTTCAGAATATGATGATGGTTAGCTTCCTTGTTTCTCTTGCATTTATCTATTGGGGTTTCTCAATCTGTATGATCGCTTACGACATCAAGCCTTCAATAGAAAATGGCGGAACCGAAGAATAATCCTTCTGCCGGAATAGAATAAACTTTACACATCCATGCCTGTCAGGATTTATGGCAGACATGGATGTTTTGTTAAATATTCTTAGATAAGAGATAAAAGAGAGGTCTACGCTTGGCAGGATGGTGGGAATGCGCTATCTTTATCATGGATTAAACTATAAGGTCGGTTTCCGGTCTAATAGGAAAAGTGAACAATCTGTTTTATCAATTTAATTTAAAAGGAGAGTCAAGTCTTATGATTGCAAAAAAAGTTCTGTTATTGGCGTTGATGCTTACCGGCAGCAGTATCGCTTCGTATGCACAGTATGACGATGATATTTACTATAATCCTGCCAAAGATAAAAAGACGCAGACGGTCACTGTAAAGAAGACCGCCACGCCTTCACAGTCATATTCAAATTATCCTGTATCACAGTATAATCCCAATCTCGGGGGTGCCGATTATGCTCCAGCCGACAGTTACCAAGTGACGGGGACATCCACCCGTAATGTCGACGAGTACAATCGAAGAGGGGCGTATGCGGTGTCGGATTCCTTGAAATCTTCTTCGGATCAAAGCGACGATTTCCAATATACGCGTCGCATAGAGAAGTATTATAACGGTGATATTATTGCTGACATAAATGACCCGGCATTGGTTGAATACTATTATTCAAGCCAGCCTGACGTGACTATTAACATAGTTTCGCCCGGTTATGGATGGTATTCTCCGTGGTATTGGAATAGCCCATGGTATTGGAACGATCCGTGGTANTGGAATTCATGGGGTCCCTCCTGGTCATGGGGCTGGGGTNCGTCGTGGGGCTATTATCCCGGTTGGGGACCGTCTTGGTCCTGGTCATGGGGCTGGGGACCATCCTGGGGATATCCGGGCTGGGGTCCCGCTTGGGGTCCCGCATGGGGACCCGGTTGGGGTGGAGGTATAGCATACCGTCCCATAGATTATGCTCCCAACGGACGTCGTCCCGGTCAAGGCGTGCGTAACGGTTATACCGGTATCACACATAACTCTCGTCCCGGAATGACAAATGGCAATCGTGTGAACGGTTTGCCTGCCGGATCGGTTGGAAACTATCGTCCAGGGACATCCACACCTTCTGTTGCCGGTCGTCCTTCTAATTCGACCAACGGATATAATCAGAACGGTTCAACTTATCGTCCTTCGGGCAATCAGGGAACAACTACTGGTAATCGAACTACCGGCAACCGTAATCAAAACAGCTATTATAATAACTCAAACAGCGGTCGCTCATACTCCATGCCGTCACAGGGCTCCAGCTCTTCTTCGAGAGGCGGGTATTCAGGCGGTAGCGCCGGCGGAAGCCATCGCGGTGGCAGACGTTGATGGGATTGTTTAATTTAGAATTATTTTAACAAGATGAAACTATTGAAATTTGGTCTCCCTGCTGCAGCCTTGCTGCTTCTTCCGGGAATATCTCAGGCTCAGAGCGCAGTGGATTTATATAATATGTCTCGTTCGGATTTGAGGGGTACCGCCCGATTTATGTCAATGGGTGGAGCTTTTACGGCGCTTGGCGGTGACTTGTCGTCGCTCAACCAGAATCCTGCCGGTATCGGTATCTATCGAAGCAGCGAACTGGGGCTTACTTTGAATCTTGATTTTCAATCATCTTCAGCAACCGCCCAAGGGCATAAAACCGATGAGAGTCAAACAAAATTCAATTTCAACAATTTTGGCTATATCGGGACAATGCCATTGAGCAGCACCGGATTGCAGTCGATTTCATGGGGCGCGACTTATTCGAGAGTCGTTTCGTTTGACCGCATCAGCAGCGGACGCATCAGTAATCTTCACGGCGCGTCGTTGAGCAATTATATCGCTGCGATGAGCAATGCCGGAGGATATTCTCCCGGTGATTTGCTTTATGGCAATAATTATAATCCATATCTTGTTGAGGATGGTCCCGGCTGGTTGGATATTCTCGGGTTCCAAAGCTATGTGACGAACGATGTTTATGGAACTGACGGGCAATTTGGCGGTTTCCAAGGGCTGATGGGCGATAACACCACCGGTAGCGCGTGGTTTAAGACTCGCGAGAAAGGATATGTCGATGAATATTCTTTCAATATTGGCGGAAATGTTAGCGATATGTTTTATTGGGGTGTCGGCATCGGCGTGACTGATATGGATTATAAATCGTTCACCCAATATGGAGAAAATCTCGATAATGCCTATATCACTGCTCAGAGAATCGCTCCTGACCAGAATGGAGATGATGTTTACGAGATAACCAACGGAACGGCTGACTATGCTCTTACCAACCATCTGCATTCAAGCGGTTCAGGCTTCAATTTCAAATTTGGAGTGATCGTGAAACCGATAAATGAATTGCGTATCGGTTTGGCGGTTCATACTCCTACATGGTATCAGATGACTGATACTTACTGGGGCGCGATGGATTATAACTACATGCCATCCAACAACAGTATATACAACTCTTCGTTGAGCGGCTACGTATTGACTGATGAGGGTTACACCGGATCATTTGACTATAATATGCGCACGCCTTGGCGAATGATGGTCGGTATTGCCGGCGTTATTGGAAAGCAGGGGATATTGAGCGCGGATTATGAATACCGCGGCACAAACACCATGCAGGCTTCCGATGTTGACGGTTATACGTTCAGCGGTGTTAAATCTGATGTGAAAACTTATTATAAGGGCACTCACATTTTCCGTCTTGGAGGAGAGTTGCGTGTCACTCCTCAGTTGAGTCTTCGTGTAGGTTACAGCTATGAAACCTCTCCGGTGAAGAAGCAAGCTGAGAATGATGGCGAATTCATTTGGACCGCCGGAACAAATCCCAGTTACACATTTGACCAGCATACTCAGTATGTGACTGCCGGACTTGGTTATCGTTTCAGCTCGTTCTACATCGACTGCGCTTATGTCAACAAGCAGCGTGAGGCAACCTATCATGCGTTCACTCCGCTTATCGTTGGCGGTACTGTGGTGGAGGGTTCGCCTTCGGCAAAGATTAAAGACAACAATAACCAGATTGTATTGTCGTTCGGATACAAGTTCTAAAATAATTCAGTAATTAATAGAAGCCGGTTCGGATAGATGTCTGTTCGAACCGGTTTATGCGTTAAATAATCTCATTTCATCTATGGCAGTCGACAGGGGGCTTGATCTCGACAATCCTGAATTCAAGTGTGCTTGGAATTTGATTAGGAATACCAATCAGTCATTATTCCTTACCGGTAAAGCCGGTACGGGTAAATCCACATTTCTGAAATATATATGCCGTAATACCGACAAAAAGTATGTGGTGCTTGCGCCTACCGGCATTGCGGCAGTGAATGTGGGCGGAGTGACTTTGCACTCTTTTTTCCGTCTACCTTTTAAGCCGCTATTGCCCGATGATGCCGAGTTCAGCGAGCGTCACCTCAAGGAACGCATGAAATATTCCCGGTCACAATTGAAGCTGCTGAAAAATCTGGAGCTTATAATTATCGATGAGATATCGATGGTGAGGGCTGACATAATTGATTTCATCGATAAGCTGCTTCGTGTGTTTTCGGGCAATAAGCGGGAACCGTTTGGCGGAAAACAGTTGTTGCTTATCGGCGATATTTTTCAACTTGAGCCTGTCGTCACTTCCGATATGAAAGATATCCTTTCACGATATTATACCAACAATTATTTCTTTTCGGCTCATGCTTTTGATGAAATCAAGCTCGTGTCGATCGAGCTTAAAAAAGTTTATCGACAGAATGAGCCGACATTNATTGAAATGCTCGACCGAATAAGNATGGGTAAACCGCAGAAGTCGGACATTGAGCTTTTGAATGCTAAATCGGGGTCGATCGCTGACAAGGATAAGATGACGATGACGCTTGCCACTACAAGGAGTACCGTAGATGCCATCAATGATGAGCGATTAAGAGAGCTCCCGTCTCCCGAGGAGGTTTGCTTGGGAAGTATAAGCGGAGATTTTCCCGAGAATTCGTTGCCAACCTTGATGGAACTGACTCTCAAAGTCGGCGCTCAAATAGTGTTTATTAAAAATGACATGACACGCCGGTGGGTCAATGGTACGATTGGACGCATCGTGGCGATCGAAGATGAGTTCCTGAGGATAGAGATTGAAACAGGCGAGATATTGACTGTGAGCCGTGAGATATGGAGCAANATCAAGTATGANTATGATGAGAAAACTCGCAAAATTAATGAGATAGTTCTTGGCACGTTTACACAATATCCTGTCAAACTCGCTTGGGCTCTTACGATACATAAAAGCCAGGGATTGACATTCAACGACGTGGTGATCGATTTCGGTCATGGAACTTTTAGCGGTGGACAAGCCTACGTGGCGTTAAGCCGATGCCGCAGCCTCGAGGGAATGTCGCTCGTTTCCACAATTAATGAGCGCGATGTTTTCGTCAATCCTAAAGTAGTAGCTTTCAGCAATTCGTTCAATGATCAGTATCAAATTGATGATGCAATAAAGAAGGCGCGTTTAAAAGCGGGTTTTAAACGCATTGTGTCAGAATTGGACGCCGGAAAATTATCTGCGGGATTTGACGCATATCTTGATTTGCTGGGAGAAGATTCTTCGATAACCGAGCTGATTACCCCGTCGATAGCCCGTTTCATTAAAAAGAAATTGAACGGTGGCGAGAAATATCGTCTTGAAGTTGAAACGCTGAACGAAGAAATAGAGGATAACAGGAGAAAGTTCAAAAAACTCGCTTCGGAATATGTAGCGATGGGGAATGAGTGCTTGAGCGAGGGGATGGAGCCTACGCCTGTGCTTGCAAATTATGATAAAGCGATTGAGATATTTCCCGATTGTGTCGATGCGTGGATTGGAAAAGGCAAAACATTCGCAGGAATCGGTTCTGCTGATGATGCGGAAGCTGCTTTCAGAGCGGCTGAGGATGTATTGAAAAAATATCCTGATTCAACAAAGAGTTATAATGTGGCGGTGAATCTCGGCAATCTGTATTTTAAGAGCAGGCGGTTGATTGATGCGCTTGACAATTTTTTGAAAGCGGCAGATTTGAATCCGGAGAGCGCCAACATCCACACCTTGATTGCGAAAGTCTATGATGAATCGGGCGATGAAGAAAATGCCGAGTATCATCGTGAACTTGCAAAGAGAAAACGTCGCAAACGCAAATGAAGCGCTTACGACGTTTATAATACTGCTATAAGTGGTGTTCGTTATCTATCCAGGACGTTTACTTTAAGAGCGTCGTAAGCTCTGGATGCTTTCTCTCTCGCAGCTTCGACGGTGTCGGCTGTGGCGAGGATTACACCCATTCGGCGATGTCCTTTGACTTCCGGTTTCCCAAATATTCTGATTTGCACTCCAGGCTCCTCAAGAACTTTTTCAAGATTGTCGAACTCGATTTTGTCAGTATCGCCCTCCACTACCACTGCGCGTGACGCTGACGGACCATAGAATCTTATTGCCGGAACGGGGAGCCCGAGCAACGCGCGTGCATGAAGTCCGAATTCGCTAAGATCCTGGGAAATCATTGTCACCATTCCTGTGTCGTGTGGACGGGGCGAAACTTCGCTGAAGATCACATCATCGCCTTTTATGAACAGTTCGACGCCGAATATTCCATATCCGCCAAGAGCGTCGGTGATTTTTTTCGCTATTTCGCGAGCTCGTTCAAGAGCGATGGGCGACATCGGTTGCGGTTGCCATGAATAGCGGTAATCTCCGTCTACTTGAATGTGTCCCACCGGTTCGCAGTAAGTAGTGCCTGAAATGCTTCTTACGGTGAGAAGAGTGATTTCATAATCAAAATCCACGAAGCCTTCAACAATAACTTTTCCGGCTCCGGCACGTCCGCCTTCCTGTGATATTTTCCATGAATTTTCAATATCTTCAGGTGTTTTTGCCACGCTCTGTCCGTGTCCCGAAGAGCTCATTACCGGTTTCACTACACAGGGCAGTCCGACAGCTTCAACTGCTTTCTTGAACTCGTCATAGTTTTCTGCGAATCGGTAGGGTGAGGTAGGGAGTCCAAGCTCCTCGGCCGCAAGGCGTCGGATTCCCTCGCGGTTCATTGTGAGCCATGCCGCTCTTGCGGTAGGTGTCACGTTATAACCCTCTTTTTCAAGTTCCAGCAACTCAGGAGTAGCGATGGCTTCAACCTCGGGTATAATATGATCGGGACGTTCAAGTTCAATGACTTCGCGCAGCGCTTTGGGATCAAGCATGTTTATCACATGGCTTCTGTGAGCCACCTGCATTGCAGGCGCGTTAGGATAGCGGTCGCATGCGATGACCTCCACGCCGTGTCTCATTAGCTCGATGGCAACCTCTTTGCCCAACTCTCCGCTCCCTAACAGCAGCGCCTTGCGTGCCACCGGAGTTAAAACTGAACCAATTTTATTCATAAAGAAATATCTGAATTTGGATTACTATATTTTTCTCTGCAAAATTAAGCAGAATTTACGACTTTCTATGTAATTTTGTGTACTAAACGTCTATTTATGGCTGATACAATTACCCAATTTGACACCGCGCTTGCCATGTGCCGCGATATTTTTGTGAAAAAATTGACTGATTACGGAGCTTCCTGGCGCATTATGCGTCCCCAGTCGGTGACTGATCAGATATTTATAAAGGCAACCCGTATCCGTTCATTGGAGACAAAAGGGGTATCCAAAGTGGGAGAGGGGATTCTTCCGGAATTCATTGCCATCGTGAATTACGGTATAATAGGATTGATTCAGCTTCAGCTTGGATATAGCGACACCGACGATATGAGTGTGGAAGAGGTGACAAGACTATATGATAAGTTGGTTGCAGAGACCCGTGAGCTAATGATTCGTAAAAATCATGATTATGACGAGGCTTGGCGAGGAATGCGTATTCACTCCTATACTGATATTATCCTTCAGAAACTGATGCGAACCAAGCAGATAGAGGACAACCACGGCGTTACGATTGTTTCAGAAGGTATCGATGCCAACTATCAGGACATGATAAATTATTCCGTATTCGCAATTATTAAACTGACGGAATAATGACCGAAACAAATACTCAGCCCATTCCGTCGTCGTCAGAGAAGCTTACCGTGACGTTGGTGTGGATTTTCCGTATTCTTGTCGGCGGAACATTCATAATGTCGGGACTGACTAAAATGATCGATCTTTATGGCGTTGTCTATAAGATAGAGCAGTACCTCGATGTTTGGAACATGATGCAACCCCGCGCTCTTGTCCTCGGGCTTGCCATCTGCCTGTCGGGAGTTGAATTCATCCTTGGCTTCCTTCTATTGTTGGGATGTTACAAGCGGTCGGCTGTTTATTTGCTGACGTTGATAATGGCGGGTATGCTCGTCTTGTCGGCATATATTGCGATTGCCGATCCGGTGGACGATTGTGGCTGTTTCGGCGATTTCTTGGTTATATCAAATACCGCTACGTTTTTAAAGAATATAGTTCTTGTCGGGTTATTGATTTACCTATGCTTTAAGAATTCCCGTGTAGCGGGGCTTTTCACGACCTATTCACAATGGCTTGTCGCCTTTTTAGCGGTGCTCTATCTATGTGTCATAGGATATTTCGGATATAATGTTCAGCCACTGGTCGATTTCCGTCCTTATCCGGTGGGAGACTCGTTAATCTCAGCGTCGAATGATGATGGCTCCGAGATGATGTTTATTTATGAAAAAGATGGCAAACGGGAAACTTTCGCTGTTGAAAATTTGCCTGACAGCACTTGGCGTTTTNTCGACCGCGTAGAANCTGNAAAAACTGCCGATNGAAGAAATTTCGCGNTANNTNACNGTGATGNTGACGTCNCTGANNATGTAATTTTTTCGGAAGGCAAGCAGCTCTTACTGCTTATTCCCGAGCTGTCAAATATAGATGTGTCGTCAACCTATCTTATAAATGAGATGGACCGTTATATCACAACCCGGGATGGCTCGATGATAGGAATAATAGGCACAGGAGCCGACGGTATCGATCAGTGGCGCGATATATCCATGGCTTCTTATGACATCTACAGTGCCGACGACACTTCTATAAAAGAATTGGTGAGAGGCAGTGTTGCGATGGTTTATCTTAAAGATGGGGTTATACAATGGAAACGTACGCTTACTTCGATTGACAGCGACCTGTTCGCATCTCCCGACGATATGACGCTTGACCGCCTTTCGTATTCAGGGCTGAACTATTTCTGGTTGTTCACGTTTGTATTTCTTGGGTTGGAACTTGCCTTGTGGATAGTTGACCGAAGCGGAAGGGCTGTTAAATTGCATTTTACTCGCAGAAATCGAAAAAAATAATTAAATTTGCAGCGGTTTTCAACGCTAAGGTTGCATTTGGATCGCCATTTATGGTGATTGGAATTTCTCGCTTGGCGTTTTGACGATTAGTGTGTAATTCTAAGTTAAAAATTTAAGTTTTAAGTTTATTAATAATGAGAAAGAAAATTGTTGCCGGAAACTGGAAGATGAACACTACGCTCCAGGAAGGCGTGGCTCTTGCCAAGGCAGTTAATGAGGCTCTTAAGGATGCGACTCCGAAGTGTGATGTGATTATCGCTGTGCCTTTTACCCATCTTGCTTCAATCAATGCTGTAATTGATCAAAACAAGCTTGGACTTGGTGCTGAAAACTGTGCTGACCATAAGTCAGGCGCTTATACAGGAGAAGTATCTGCATCAATGGTGTCATCAACCGGAGCAACCTATGTGATACTCGGACATTCTGAACGTCGTCAATACTACGGAGAAACTTCAGAGACTCTTAAAGAGAAAGTAGCGCTTGCTTTTGAAAACCAGCTTACTCCCATCTTCTGTATCGGTGAAGTCCTTGAGGAACGTGAAAACGGCACTTATCATGAAGTGGTTAAGAAACAGATTGAAGATGCTTTATTTCATCTTTCGGCTGAAGATTTCAGCAAAATCATCCTTGCTTATGAGCCGGTTTGGGCTATCGGTACCGGAAAAACCGCTACTGATGATCAGGCAGAAGATATGCACGCTTATATCCGCAGCGTGATCGCCGATCGTTATGGAAAGGAAGTTGCTGAAAATACTTCGATACTTTACGGCGGCAGCTGCAAGCCTTCTAATGCAGCACAGCTCTTTGCTAAACCTGATGTTGACGGTGGTCTTATCGGTGGCGCATCGCTCGATTCCGCATCATTCATGGGCATTGTAAATGCATTCAATTGATTCCTTAAAGGAATATCATAAATAATAAAGGGGGCATCTTTACTGATGCCCCCTTTATTATTTGATGGGATAGATAAAGATTAGAATTTATTGATCGCCATTCTGATGTCGGTCAAATGGCTAAGCAAAGTGGGAAGAAGTGAGAGTTTAAGCATATTAGCTCCGTCGCTTTTGGCGACTGAAGGATCGGGATGTGTTTCAATAAAAAGTCCGTCAACTCCCACTGCGATTCCGGCACGCGCTACTGTTTCAATCAAGTCGGGACGTCCGCCGGTTACGCCGGCAGCCTGATTGGGTTGTTGAAGAGAATGGGTCACGTCGAGAATTACCGGCACGCCGAATTTTTGCATAGTAGGCAATCCGCGATAATCCACAATCAAGTCCTGATAGCCGAATGTGGTTCCTCTTTCGGTGATTGCCACTTGAGGATTGCCTGCGTCGATAACTTTTTGCACAGCATGCTTCATCGCTTCAGGCGACAGGAATTGNCCTTTTTTGATATTCACCATTTTGCCGGTGTTGGCTGCGGCTACGAGCAAGTCAGTCTGGCGGCACAAAAACGCCGGAATCTGGAGTATGTCGACATATTCGGCTGCGATAGCCGCTTCTTGCTCCGTGTGGATATCGGTAACTACGGGAACATTGAATGTTTCTCTAACCTTTCTCAATATTTTTAGCGCCTTTTCGTCGCCGATGCCTGTGAATGAGTCGATTCTTGAACGGTTGGCTTTTCTATAGGACCCCTTGAATACATACGGGATGTTGTATTTTACCGTGGTTTCGCAGATAGATTCCGCTATGTCAAGAGCCATTTTCTCTCCTTCGATCACACATGGACCGGCAAGGAGGAAAAAGTTATTGGTAGCGGATGATTTCAGATAATTAAGCATATATTTATGAATATAATTGGGTCAATACATGGATGGTGTCGCAAGCGGTCAATGCAGCCGTCTCGGTTCTGAGTCTATTGTCGCCGAGAGTTATCGGGATCATGCCGCAGTCTAATGCCGTTTTTATCTCCTCGATGTCAAAGTCGCCTTCAGGACCAATGAGAATGGTGACACTGGAGGCTCCCTTATATTCCTTAGCAAGAAGTAGCCTGGGGATTGTCGGGTCGCAGTAAGCTATAAAGCGGCTTTCTGATTTGTCNTTTTTCACAAAGTCCTTGAACGATGTCATCGGCTCGATGATGGGCAATGTCGACTTCAATGATTGTTTCATNGCCGACACGGCGATGCGTTGCAGTCGATCAATTTTCAATTCTTTGCGTTCCGAATGGCGGCACAACAGGGGAACGAAGCGGTTGATNCCGATTTCTGTCAGTTTTTCCACCAGCCATTCCATTCGATCCATGTTTTTGGTCGGTGCGACAGCAATGGTTATGAATGTGTCCCATGCGAGGCGTTCCTCAACAGCATCAACGATTTCTAATGACATTTTACGAGGATTGTCGTCGGTGATTCGGCAATGATACCGTTTCCCTTTTCCGTCAATCACCTCGATCATGTCGCCGACTTTGTGGCGAAGCACTCGCAAACAATGCTTCGCTTCATCTTCCGGCAAGGAAAATGTTTCGGCAATGTCGGGCGCATAAAATTGAATCATTGTTTGTCGGGATTATGTTTGTATTTGAACAGAATGTTGAACAAAATAACCACCACTACTGCATAAGCGGCAAATATCAGCCATGGAGCCGACCAGTTACCTGTCATGTAGACGT
Source organism: Bacteroidales bacterium (assembly GCA_009177195.1). GTDB lineage: Bacteria > Bacteroidota > Bacteroidia > Bacteroidales > Muribaculaceae > Muribaculum. The sequence goes on from WFMA01000016.1 coordinate 36,614, forward strand.
TGCCGTTTACCTCGGTTGGTGTAATGAAATGATTCACTATCGCGCCGGCGATAATCATTCCGAATGAAGCTCCAAGTCCGTTGGTCATGAGCATGAACAGTCCCTGAGCTGACGCCTTGATCTTATTATCGGTCTCCTGTTCTACGAACAAAGCGCCTGATACATTGAAGAAATCAAACGCAACTCCATACACAATCATGGAGAGAATTAGGAGCCATAGACCTGAGCCGGGATTGCCGATGCCGAAAAATCCGAAACGGAGAACCCATGCAACCATCGCTATAGTGATAACTCTTTTTATTCCGAATCTTTTGAGGAAGAACGGAATNAGCAGAATGCACAAAGCTTCCGATATTTGCGAAATTGAAGTGAGCAAAGTGGCGTTATTCGCGCCGAAAGTATCAGTAAACTCAGGATTGGCTTTGAAGCTTGATATGAACGGCGTAGCATAGCCGTTTGTGATTTGGAGCGCTACGCCTAATAGCATTGAAAACACAAAGAATATCAACATTCTACGATCCTTGAACAGTTTGAATGCGTCAAGCCCAAGGATTGCGACGATACCTTTTCCGGCATCCTTTTTACCTGCCGAGGGAATATCGGGCAGCATGAAACTGTATATGCCGAGGATGAATCCTAATATCGCGCTTACAAGCAGCTGCATGTCGGTGTATTGGAAGCGGAATGCGGCATTGGGATTTGTGTCGGAGATTGTAAAGCCGAATGCTCCGTCATTGTAGTAGCAGCAGTTCACAAACCACATGGCGATTATGAATCCAACNGTGCCGAGAACGCGGATAGGGGGGAAGGCTTTCACNGTGTCATAATTCCCTTTTTTTAGAATAGAGAACGACACGGAATTGGACAGAGCTATTGTGGGCATATAAAACGCCACGCTGCATGTGAATATCGTGAAGAACGGAGCAAATTCAAGAGTAGGGTGGGACTGGGCGTAAAACCATGCCAGCAGCATGAATGCGGCAGCAACTACATGGCACATTCCCAACAGGCGCTGGGCGTGGATCCAGCGATCGGCGATGACGCCCATTATTGCCGGCATAAAGATTGACACGAAACCTCCAACAGCATAGAACCACGAGATTTCCGAACCGAGACCTGCTGATCCGAGAAATTGACCCAAGCATATCAGATAGCTGCCCCACACGGCAAACTGCATGAAGCTCAAAAATGAAAGTTTGATTTTCGTATTATCCATTTGAATTTCGGTATTATATTTATTAGGCTAATCGTGGTGAATTATTGATCAAGTTCTTCAATCTCCTTTTTTAGAAGGTCGATTTGTCCTGAAATGGTTGCCGCTTCTTCATATCGTTCATCCGAAATACACTCTTTCAGCTGATTTTCCAGCTCATGAAGTTTTTTGATCTTCGCTTCCGCGCTTTCCGGTCCTTGTTCCGCAGCCTCCTCNAAATGAGATGTATCGGTCACTTCTTCCATAATGAATCCTGTATCCTCCAGAATCTCTTTAGTTGTGAAGATGGGGGCTTTAGCTCGGAGCGCGATGCCGATTGCGTCAGATGTGCGTCCGTCAAGTACGACCGTGCGTTCGCCGTCGGTGAATGTCAGTTCCGAATAAAATATGCCGTCCTCAAATTTATATATGAATATGTTGTCAAGTTTTACCCCGAAAGCGTGGGCAAAACTGACGAACAAATCGTGGGTCATGGGTCGCGGCGGAATTATCTTTTCCAATCTTATGGCGATTGATTGCGCCTCAGCGCCTCCAATCACAATCGGAATACGGTAGGGACCGTCGACTTCCCCCAGAATCAGTGCGTAGGCTCCCGACTGTATCTGGCTGTAGGAGATGCCTACCACGTTAAGTTGTATTTTTCTATTTTCCGACATGAGCTCAAATTATTATATTTCTTCCTGTAATGATTCCGCTGCCATAGCATAGATGGGCTGACTCATCGTAGATTACAGCAAATTGTCCCGGGGCGATGCCTTGAACTCTGCTTTCCGATTCGATCACATATTCGCTTTCTCCGAGCCTGGTTAATGTAGCAGGTAGGAATTGCGGCATGTGGCGGTTCTTAAAGCAGATTTTAGCTTTTGTTATATCGTCGTTCCAGGGATTTCCTGAAATGAAATGCATTTCGTCAAGGTGAATTGTGTTGCCGTATTGTTTTTCGGTGTCATATCCCTGACTCACATATATCACGTTGTCGTGAATGTTTTTCTTTACGACATACCATGGACCACCGCTTAATCCCAGTCCTTTGCGTTGTCCGATGGTGTGGAACCAGAATCCGTTATGCTCTCCGAGTTTTTTGCCTGTCTCAAGCTCAACGATCGCGCCCTTTTTCACGCCGAGATGGCGTTTAATGAAATCATTGTAATTGATTTTGCCTAAAAAGCATATGCCCTGGCTGTCTTTGCGGAATGCGTTAGGCATCTTTACGTCGATTGCGATTTCCCTTACTTTTGACTTTGGTAGTGAACCGAGCGGGAACATAAGGTGGGAGAGTTGATCATAACTTATACGGGCAAGGAAATCAGTTTGATCTTTGACAGGGTCAACGGCCGTGGCGAGATATATCTTGCCGTCAACGATATCGGTTGAGGCATAATGTCCTGTTGCTGTTTTTTCAAATTCATGACCCCAGCGCTGTTCAAAATATCCAAATTTTATCATCTTGTTGCACATTATGTCAGGGTTGGGGGTCAGCCCTGAACGAACTGTCCTAAGTGCGTATTCCATGACATTTTCCCAATATTCCTCATGTAGCGACACAACGTCAAAAGGGCAATTATATTTTCGCGCTATGAATTGGCACATCTCGATGTCCTCATCGGCAGAACAATCGCCTTCGTCAGTGTCAAGCCCTATGCGGATGTAAAATAAATGAAGATCATGCCCTTCTTCCTTGAGGCGATGAACAACTACAGCACTGTCAACACCTCCTGATATAAGTACAGCTATTTTCATTAAAACAGTTAAGGTTATATTTCCTCCATCTCCTCAGCCTCATCCTTGCCTCGACGCGAAATGATGAAAAGAGATATAAAATAGTCCAGGGATATTTTGCCGGGACCGGCAATGAGGATATAGATGAAAATTCCGATAAACATTATAGGCAGATATCCCGGCTGCATGCTTGAAAACAGATAGGGCATTGTGCCTGGATATATGATGTGAATGATGTGATACTCGGCGCAAATCATTGCAACAATTGCCGGAATGACGGCAAGACGAGTCAAAAATCCCACCATGATAAGTATTGAACAAATCATCTCCACGCAAATCATCAATGTCAGCGACGTGCTACCGTCAAAGCACATAACCGCCGGAAACTCAGGTGCGAGCGAAGTATAATTTATCAAGTGCCTTATGCCAAACTGCAGGAACATTATACCAACGAAAAGCCTGATAAACAAGCGAGCCATGTTACTATAGGTGTAACCTGTGCACTTTAAGAAGAGATTTTCAAAGAAAAGTTTCATTGTTGCTGTTGTTTTTGATATAAAGCCTTGGCAATTTGAAGAACGCTTTCTATTGACATGTTTCGGGCTATAATCTTGTTGTTTTGATCAAGCAGATATATCGCCGGCATTATTCGAAGGTCAATGTAATCTCCGGCAGTTGTAGATGTTCCGGTTTCCCACTCGTAAGGGAAGTCGCTGACTGATTTTTTCCATTCATCGGTCGGATCACCTGACATTATGTCTATTATTTTCAGAGTCCCTGTCTTTGACAAGGCGTTGACAGCGGCGTCAGCTTTAAGTCGAAGGTGGTTCATTGACACCTCCTCGTCATCGGGAAGGTGAAAATACAGCACTTTGTATTCACCAGGCTGTTCGTGGACTTCGTGAACAGCATTATATCTGGTAGCGTAACGTATTGGTTGTATGGAACTTCCTACTTGTGAGCTGTTGATCATTTTTACGTGGGCAAGGTATTTCTCCTTTTCTTTCTGATTGATTTTCTTATTTGTGAATACCGCTTTGGTGAAAAGCATGTAGGGTTCATTGGCGATTATTGACGGATTAGGACCATACATCTCTTTTTCCGCTCTTTTTACAAGCTTCAGAGTGTTTTTGGCATCATTTTTGTATAGTGCCAATAGGTGGTTGATTGATTTTTTGACGCTATCGGGCGATGCGTAAGGTATGAATGTGGTGTAATCGGCAAAAGCGCGGTTGAGCGCGGTTGTGTCGTTGATGACTTTCTTCATGTCGGCTCCTTTCCAGAAATTTATCACGAGATAGTCGGTGCGCTGTTGAAGCGTTGTTAATGAATCCGGGATTTCCGGATAGGGGAATGGTGTCGCCTCCTGAGCACATATGCCGGCGGCGAATGATGAAAGTAGTATAACTAAAGTTAAAATCTTTTTCATTATTTAAACTGGTATGATTTTGAATAACAAAGTTAAGAAATGGCGGGCTTAGTTCAAAATATTTATTCAACATTATTGGCTTTACAAGTGTTAGTAAAGCAAAGGATTTAATAAAATTTATTCATCATGAATTTCAACAACTTTACAATTAAGTCGCAAGAAGCCATCCAGAAGGCTGTTGAGATTGCCAAAGGTTCCGGAAACCAGGCGATTGAGCCGGTCCATCTGTTGAAGGGCTTGATGACTGAGGGAGACTCGTTGATGCAGTTCATCTTTCAGAAAGTGGGTGCTAACGTGGGTAGTGTCACGATGTCGATTGACCGTGCCATCGCAGCCGAGCCTAAGGTGTCGGGTGGCGAACCCTATTTGAGCCGCACGTCTAATGATGTTTTGCAAAAGTCACTTGATATAGCTAAAAAGCAAGGAGATCAGTATGTGACTCTTGAAGCTATCTTATTGGCGATTTTTACCGTCAATAGTAGCGCATCTCAGATTTTGAAAGATGCGGGGCTCACTGAGCATGAACTTAGCGCTGCTATAGAAGAATTGAGAAAGGGTAAAAAAGCTACTGATCAAAGTGCTGAAGATACCTATAATGCGTTGAGCAAATATGCGGTAAATCTTAATGAACGCGCAAGATCAGGCAAACTGGACCCGGTGATCGGCAGGGATGACGAGATTCGTCGTGTATTGCAGATTCTGAGCCGTAGGACAAAAAACAACCCGATGCTTATCGGTGAGCCGGGTACCGGTAAAACTGCGATCGCCGAGGGACTTGCTCACAGAATAGTGAGAGGTGACGTGCCTGAAAATTTGAAGAATAAGCAGATTTACTCGCTTGATATGGGCGCATTGGTCGCAGGAGCCAAGTATAAGGGTGAATTTGAGGAACGACTCAAGGCTATTGTCAATGAAGTGACTCAAGCCGACGGGGATATTATTCTATTTATAGATGAAATCCACACTTTGGTTGGTGCCGGAAAGGGCGAAGGCGCGATGGATGCAGCCAATATTTTAAAACCGGCGCTCGCTCGAGGCGAGCTTAGGAGCATCGGAGCAACGACCCTTGACGAATATCAGAAATATTTTGAAAAGGATAAGGCGCTTGAGCGTCGTTTCCAGAANGTGATGGTAAATGAGCCCGATGAAATGAGCGCTATCTCAATTCTTCGCGGTCTTAAAGAGCGTTACGAAAACCATCATCAGGTGCGTATTCGTGACGAGGCGATTATTGCCGCCGTTCAGCTTTCCGAGCGCTACATCACTGACCGATNCTTGCCCGACAAGGCGATTGACNTTATTGATGAAGCNGCTTCAAAACTGCGATTGGAACGTGNCAGCGTGCCACAGGCTCTTGACGAAATCACTCGTAAGATTTCCCAGCTTGAGATTGAACGCGAGGCAATCAAGCGCGAAGGCGACACTGTGAAAATTAAAGATCTTGAAAAAGAGCTTGCCGATCTTCGCGATGTCGAAAAGGACTTCAAAGCAAAATGGGAATCACAGAAGGAGCTGATCAATCGCATACAGCAGAACAAGATTGACATTGAGCAATACAAATTTGAGGCTGACAAGGCTGAGCGTGAAGGCGACTATGCCAAAGTGGCAGAAATCCGTTACTCCAAGATTCAGGAGAAGGAGAAGGATAATGAACGTATTCAGGAGCAG
>WFMA01000112.1 GCA_009177195.1 Bacteroidales bacterium
GTCGGCTGAAAGGATCTCTACCTCACCTAAGGAGAACATTATCGGCGATTTTTGTCCGGCTTTTGACCGTTGTTCCCAAATATCATAAGCGTCGGGTGCGATCCGTCGGGCTATAACGGCATCAATAGGAGTGACACTCATTTCGTCATATATTGGAATATATTCGACAGGAGTAGAGAACGACTCCACATTTAGGCTCACGTCACCTGGCTCGCTTAAATCCATCAGTTCGTTCTCAAAAAAAGAATTGGATGGAATGTCTTCATTGACGTAAGCCCATATCAAGCGCGGAGATACTGCCATTAAACCATCTAATAAAACTGAGTCTGACAGGTTGATTTCGGAATACACTACGTCAAGCGCGATACAAGCGGCGTCACTTTCACTCAAAATTTCAAGTAACTCGCCTACTTGGCTTCGAGAACACCGGTCAACTGAAATAACGATCGGGTTTTCCAACAAAGCGTGCTCTGAATTACGCCATGACATTTTTTGATACAATTCGTGTATTGTAGCGACACCATCGCCATTTGATTCTGAAAGTATGCCACCATCAATACCTGCAATTGCCATTGATGTCAACAGTCCGCTGATAATCAAAATAATTATCCGTAACAGGTATTTACGTGTCAATACTTGCCGGAATTTCTTGCGAATATGATTTAGTGGCGTGGATTTGTTCATATTTTGCAAATCTACAAAATCTAACCAACATCGCCTACGATATAATCATTATTTATGTGAATATTACTTAAATAAGTGAGTCGGAGGTTGATACCGTGGATATATGTGCAAAATCTATTTCAAAAAGAAATGAGGTTGCACGGCAGGTGCAACCTCAAAACCAAAAACACTAAAAATTCAATGATAACGATTTAAAGGATAGTGGCAATTTATATATTATAGTTTAACCTTCAGTGTGGAGCCCTCTTTGATCTTCTTGTTCAAAATAGAGCGGTTTCCTTTTACGATATTCACGTCAAGCTTGTCGCCGTCGCACTTCACCTTGATGTCGAAATCCGACCCGAAAGCGCGGACATTGTTAAGATTGGCGTAATCCCAGTCTTTGGGAAGGCGGGGAGTGAGGTCAAAGGATTTGAGCCCGGTGGGACGGATGCCGAAAAGACCCTCGGTGAAGATGCGGCAATAGAGTCCGCTTTCAGCCGAAAGATGGCGCTGATCCCCTTCAGGCCACGCCTCGATAGCGTAAGGCACATGGTCGCCCAGCAGGCGGCGCTGCGAATAGCGCTTCAGGAAATCCATTCCCTTCTCAACCTCGCCGGCGGCGATGGTGCCGCGCAAAGCGTAGAGGGTCGAGCGGTCCCAGAAAGTTTCAGTTCCCGCTTGGGTGAGAAGTCCGTCATCAGTCCACAAGCGCGGAGAGAACAGCGCTTCGATAGTGCCCTTGGCGCGGTCATAGATTCCAACCGTGAGCGGCATGCATATCCAAGCGCGGAGCACGTCGTTGCCGTCATAGTAACGGTAGCAGTCGAAGCCCTCCACGTTATATCCGAAATGCTTTTCTATCGCGGCTCTCAACTCTTTAGCTTGCTTAGCGTATTTATTGAGCTGTGAAGCGGGTATGCCGAGCTCTTTTCCGAGATAACCTGCCGAAATGAGTGCGTCATAATAGAGCGTCGAGGTGCATAGGTTGGCGTCGCCCGCAGGGAAGCGGTTCTCAAGCTCGTCGGAGTTTGAAGCGACAACGCCCTTGTCATTCAGCTTGCGGTTGCAATATTCAAGACACCATTCAATGAGCGGCCACAATTCTTTCGCTTCCTCCTTATTGCCTCGGGCGAGCGCATAGCGCGCAGCTCCGTAGGCTATCATGGCGCCGTCGCCGCGGTCCTTAGCTCCGTGCCAGGTGCTCACGCCTTCCGAAATGATGGAGCTGGGGATGGGGCGATATTCATCGTTCATATATCGGGCGAAGTGACGGAATGCGTTCAGTGCCGACTGATTCCCTATCTCATAGCCAAGATAGGGGAAGAACGGATTGATGTACTCAGCCTGGTCATTAGCCCACACTGCGGCATAGTAAGCTTCGCCGCCGGGTCCGTGCATCAGTCCCCCTTTTGTGTTGTAGATGCTCTCCGCTCCGCGCAGTTTTGCGAATGCGAACATGGTGTTGAGCACGCTGTCGGGAGTCTCAAGCACGAGATTGTTCCACCACTGGTCGATGAGCGCCCTTCTGCCGCCACGCTCAGCGTCGGTGTTGATGCGGGTATAGGGAGCGTCGTTGATTTTCTGTCCCGAGAACACGGCGAAGAAATCAAGACTCTTTCCCGGCTCGATGGTGAAGAATCCGTTTTTGGAAAGCGAGCCTTCGATTTTATATGAGCCATATACGCCGGCTTCTTCAGGTGTGATGTATTTCACTTTCCAGTCGGGAATACGCATTGTCACGGGATGGTCCATATTGTTGGTGAAAGTGTACTCCTCGCAGTAGTAAGGCGAGTTGGGGGAGGGGTAGAGAACGCGTTTAAGCGAAATAGCGTCGTCAACCTTCTTGCGGCGGTGAACGGTGCTGAACGAGCTTTCCACCGTCATCACTCCGTCAAATCGTATATCCTTCACCTTTTCGTCGGTCAGAGTCAGGTCGTCGATAGTGACCATGCCGGGGATATCGGTGTTGAAACGCTGCTTCAAGTTGTTTTGAGTCTTGTTGGGTTTCATTCTCAACATCGGAAACACCAGGCTGCGGTTGAGCTGGAACGCGCCGTTGGCGTCAACGCCATAGCGAAGCACGACGGCAAGCTGCTGTCCGCCCATCTCCACATGGTCGGAGTGGGGGATGCGGTCATTGATTTCCCAAAGGATGGAGCCGTCCTTCTCAATTTTCCATCGGTCAGGGGTGTCGGCAAAAGTCGTAAATGCCGCCACAATTAGGATGCTTGCTGTTATAAATGATTTTATGTTCATGATTTATGATGGTTTAGTTTTTTGCTGAAAGGTGGAGCACCGCGCTGTCAAATTGCGATGCGAGCGGATTGCTGATGCCGTTTTCCATCCACTCCTTGCCGCTTTTCACTTGCTTCGGGAAGCGCGGTTTCATCCCTTTGGCAAGGCTCACTTCGGTGAGGGTGTAATTCTTGTCGGGGTCAAGTCCGTTAAGCTTTATGACGGGTGTGGCGCCGTCCTCGGTCTGATAAAGATACACCACTGCCGAATTCTTGTCGCCTGCTACATAGCTCATTGCGGCGAGCGGATTTTCGTAGGGCGACACGAGACGGTATAGGTCGCCGTGCATCACGAGCGGACGTAGCGTCTCCTTGTAGAGTTTAACCCCGTCGGCAATCTGTTCGCGTTCCTCTTTTGTTGCTTTGTCAAGGGCGAGATCCTGAANGNNAAANGCTCCGCTGAGCGCCACGTCGATCGCGAGCTTGAGATGGCGTTTCCCCATTCGGGTCACGTGAGCCGACATTGTGCTTGCCGGGAAGAAGTGTCCGAATCCCCATTGTATTTTTATGCGTCCCAGCGGGTCGGTGTTGTCACTCGGCCAGAAGGAATGGAAATATTTCATTGAGCCGAAGTCGATGCGTCCCGACCCTCCGGCGCAAAGCATCGCCATTACGTTGGGATAGTTTGTCGCAAATCGATCCATCAGTCGATACAGCGCCCAGTTGTAGTCAACGAGCAGATGGCTCTGTTCGTTCCGGGGCAGATAGGTTGAACCCGGCTGGGTGACGAAGCGATTGCAGTCNCACTTCACNTAGGCTANGTCGGGATTGGGTGAAAGCGTGTTTTTNAAAATGTTNCACTCATAGTTCTGAACCTCGGGGCGGGTAAGGTCAAGAATCTCCTGATGGCGTCCCAGGATGGGCTCGCGCTTCTGCTGGGTGATGATCCACNCGGGATGCTNGTTGTAAAGATTGCTGTTGGGGCTCACCATTTCAGGTTCGAGCCATATTCCGAAACCGATATTGCGCTTTGCAGCCTCCTTGGTGAGATAGGACAGTCCTCGGGGCAGCTTCTTGGTCGATACCTCCCAGTCGCCGAGACCGTGCTTATCGTCGTCGCGCGAGTATTCGCCGTTGCCAAACCACCCGTCGTCGAGCAGGAAGAGTTCGGCGCCGACCCCTGCCGCTCCGTCAAAGAGCGAGACAAGGCGGTTGTCGTCGAAGTCGCAGTGGGTAGCCTCCCAGTTGTTGAGGAGAACGGGACGGTCCTTCTGCGGGTCGCGGATCACGTAGTCTTTTGCCCAGCGATGGAACCGGCGTGAGGTTTCACCCTTTCCGTTCTTGCTGTAGGTCCACACTATCGCAGGAGTGGTGAACGTCGCGCCGCGTTCAAGATTGTACTGCGCGCCGAGCGGATTGATCCCCGTCAATACGCGCAGATTCTTATTCCAGTCCATGTCAAACGCCATCTGGAAGCTACCCGGCCATTTCAGCGAAGCGGCAAACACTTCGCCGTCATTTTCATGAGCCTCGTGATTGTAGGAGACAAGGAATGAAGGGATGCGATATTGATGGGCGCGGATGCCGAGTTTTGAGTCGATAATCTTCACTCCCTCGCCCAGCCGCTCCTCTTCGAGAGTTGCCTCGCGCTTGTAGCGTCCGTTGAACTGGGTGAGCCAGTAGGACGGCGCTTTCAGAATTGGGGATGCCGATGCGTAACGGTGAAGAGTCACCTTGCCGCCGCGCTCGTCATGACGGATGGTGTTCCATATTTCCATCATTCCCGCATTCTCGTAGCATTTCACATAAACGTCAACAAAGAATTTGTATTCGGGGTCCTGAAGGGAAATGACGGTTTGCTCCACGTCGTCCGATAGCTTTTCGGTCGTGTGCTTCACATAGTGAAGGTCAGTCGAGGTGTTACCGTCGGTATGGGTTGCCTGAATAGCCGGCTCGGTTATAACGCCGTTGCCGTAGGGGGGCAGGAATTCCTGCTCGCGTGACGGCATTTTCTCGGGAACGGCTACCTGCTTGTCGGCGTCACCGAAGTGGAGTTGGTAAAGACGATTGTCGTTGCCCACCATGAGGGTGAGCTTCAGGTCGCCGGCTTTTATGTCAAAAACCTCCTTGGCGACATCGCTTTGGGCGCAGATGGAGCTCCAGCCCAAAAGCATGGCGGTTAATATGCTTGTTATTTTTTTCATTGCAAGAAACTGTGGGAATGGTTAGATAGACATGAATTTCCAGGTAACTTCGTTGAAAGAATTAGGCTTCCCTTTTTGGGGCTTCGAGATAGTGCCTTTCATCTTGCCGTCTTTCTGGCGTTCAACCTTTATGTCGCGCCAGGTGTAGTCGNCGTTCTCGTAGTTGAAAGTCTCGCCGTCGTCGTCATAGAGGCGATAATTTCCGTCGGCTTTTCCGTAGTGGCGTATTTCGAGGTTCACTTTCTCGCCGGCTTTGGGGGCGTGGAGTCGCGGTTCCATCATGGGGATGATGCCGCCGTCCTTTACGAATACCGGGATGCGTTCAAGTCCTGGAGTGACTTCGATTTTTTCACCGTTGCCAACAAACTCGCCTGTATAGAAGTCATACCAGTCACCCTTGGGGAGCACTACCGAGCGGGTGGTTTGTCCCGCAAACATCGGAGCCACCAACAAGTATTCGCCAGCCATGTATTGATCCTTAATCTCTTTTGTCACCGCTTCGAGGTAGGGGTTGTCGTCAAGGCTCTTTTCCTTAACCTCTTTCACGACGGCTTTGTCGACATTGAAGCCGGGCTCAAGGTTCATCGCGCGGAAAGGAGGTATGCCGTCGTAATGGTAACGTGCAAATTCTGTGTACCAGTAAGGCATCATCTGCATGCGGAGCATGGAATATTCNTTAATCTGATCGGCAACGTCGGGGAATGACCAGGGTTTCGTTCCGCTCGACCATGCGTTGATCATCGCCATCGGGGAGAACACAACCGACTGGAAGCGGCGCAGCCACTCTTCGGAAGTTTTTGAACTGCGCACCTCGGGAGTCCAAAGCACTCCGCAGAAGCCTGAGTTGATGAGCGCGGTGATGAAATCCTGATGGCTGTAATAGTCATTGTAGATTACGTAGGGGAATGAGCTGCCGCCGGCGTTGGAGCCGCGCACAAGACCGAATGTGCGCTGATTGCGCTTTTTGAAGAGGTCGGAAGTGAGACGCTGCACCCACAGTCCGTAGGTTTGGCGCATCTGTTCCGCATCGAGTCCCGAGGGGAATGTTGCTACGTCGGGCCATAGGTAGTGGTCGTAACCGTCGATTTCGTCAACCTTGTAACCGCTCACTCCTATACCGAGGTGTTCCGTGTCAAACTTCTTTTGGAAAATGTCACGGGCTTTTTCGGTTCCGAAGTCGGGCACGATTCCACACCACACTGTGTGGGAGCCGCTGACAGGATACATTTCCGAGTAGATTTTGGAATCGGGCGACACGTAGGGATTGGTCCAGAGGTTTATGCGCACGTTGCGGTCGCGCATCTTGTTGATGAATCCCTCAGGATCGGGATAGCGCTCGCTGTCCCATTCAAATGTGCAGGGATATGCTTTGCTCTGCCATCCCGGTTCAAGCCCGATGAAATCCAGTGGATAGCCGTTCTGCTCGAAAGCGTCGGCTTCGGCGATAACCTCGTCGGCAGTGTAGCGGGTTTTTGTGCGCTGGGTGAATCCGAGTCCCCAGCGGGGAGGAAGATTTCCTCCGCCACACAGCAGGTTGTAACGACGCACTACATCCATCGGGGTGGGACCGGCNAAAAGATATATTTCGGCTCCTTCCGCAGGAACGAGCACTGAAACTGCGTCAGAGTAAGGACGCGATTGCCATGTCTTGTCGGTATTTCGGTCTTTCGCTTCGGGAGCGTTGGGGCTGTCCTTGCGCGCTCCAGAGCCGGCGTAGACCGAAAGGTAACGAGCCGAATTGATGAGCACTCCGTAGCCNTTGCTGGAAATGTAGAACGGAACCGGNGCGTGGGTGCGTCCATTGTCTTTGCCTCCGTAGTGATCCACNTGGAGGTTCAGGATTTTGCCGCGCTGATGGACGGTCTGGAAATTCAGNCCGAATCCATAGAGCTGCTCATTCTTTTCCAACGGGAATCTNAGNTGGGTCTTGCCGTTCACCACTTCGCCGACAATCTCAGGAGCTATCGATGGGATGTCTGTTTGGGGCAGTCTTGTGAAGCCCTCTTTGAGTGGAGTGGCATTAGCGACCCCCAGCAGTGAATAGTCTTCGGGAGTTCCTACGATACCTTTCCAAACTCCGGGTTCCACCTGCTGCCATTCAATTGCGGCATGAAGGTTTTGCTGTGCGCAGCCAAGCAGGGCTAACGCTGTTGCGATTGTTTTTAGTTTAGTAAATTTCATATAGCGTGATATTTTATTCCGATTCAGATAATAGCGGCGAAACCTCCGTTGCCGAGCAGCTTGACGGTCACTTTTCNGTCATCTGATTTGATTTCCTCATAGTCGAATGAATTGATGTCGTCGCCATCNTTTATGAGCGTGAAGGTCTTGCCTTTGCATTCTTCAGGGAGATCGAATGTTATTTCGCGTTCGCTGTCAACGCCGCTTATGCCTCCGATGAACCACTTGTCACCGCTTTTGCGAGCCACGATGGCGTGGTCGGAGGGATAGCCTGAGAGCAATAAGCTTTCATCCCAGGCTGCCGGAACCTCTTTCAGATAGTTCTTGGGTAGCTCGGGTAGCGCTTCATATCCTTCCTTGCGGTCGGCGAAGCACTGGAATCCCGATTCAAACACAGTGGCGAGAGCGAGTTGGTGAGCCATCGATGTGCGGCGGAACGCTTCTACACCCTGGCGTATTTTGTTGGAGAAGGTGACGGGGGTGTAATCCATCGATCCGACTACATTGCGGGTGAATGGCACTGTCGCATTGTGCTCGGCAGCGGCGTCACATCGCTGCTGTCTTCCTAAGGTCTCAGCGCCGCGTATAGCCTCGGTGGTCATGAGGTTGGGATAGGTGCGCTCGAAACCGCGCGGCAATGTCGCTCCGTGGAAGTCGACCATCAGATGATTAGCGGCGGCATCTTTCAGAATCTCGGGATAGAGGGCGATGATGCGCTGCTTGTCGGTGTCGAAAAAGTCGACTTTTATACCTTTCACTCCCATTTTGCTGATGCGTTCCATCTCGGCTTTGCGCAGTTCGGGATCGGACATCAGCCGGTGTTGAGGAGCGGATGACTCGTCTCTGCCTGAACCTGAGTGATACCATAGCCATATTCCCACTCCGTTTTTGTTGGCGTAGTCCACGACTCCCTCCACGCCTTTACCGTTCATCTTTTGCCATCCGGCATCGATGAGTGAGTATTCCCATCTCATGTCACGACACAGGTCGACGTATTTCAGCTGTTTTTCGTAGTCAAGTACTGACCGTCCTTCATACCACCAGCTCCATGCCGCGCGTCCCGGTTTGATCCATTCCGTGTCCTCCATTTCAGAAGCCGGGTTGAGGTGAGCCACCATCTGGGTGGTGAAAATCGTGTTGAGATCAGACCCTACGATGACAGCGCGCCACGGGGTGTACCAGGGGGTGACGCCGCGCGGTTCGGGATCGTCGGAGATTACCGGCTCCTCTTTTTCGGGGAAACGGATTCTATAGGCTCCGTCAGTGCCTGAATTGTCGACGTGGGTTGCGGGATAGGTTCCGTCGAGATAGGCTTCGGTGATCATCATCCATTTTCCGCCTGCCTCGAAAAGCATGGGGAATGCCCATCCTTTTTCATTGGGGGAGGGGGTGTTGATGGCGATGCCGTTTTGCGAATATTGCTCGTAGCTGGGTTTGTGGCGTTCGTTCCAGTCAAAGGGATGAATCCAAGCCTTTCCTTCGTCAGCCACCACAAATTCGGTCATTTCGCTTGTTATAACGCAGCTGTCGCCGGCTTCTTGGGGAAATCCGTAGCGGAATGCGGCGCCGTCGTCAAAGACTCTCACAATCAGCACGAAATCCTGAGCATCGTCATTTCCGAAAGTGATCGACATTTCTTCGCAGCGGTTGCGCGTAGAGAGTTTTTTGCCCGATTTCAATTCGTAGGGCTCGTCAATGCTACGGCGTTCGATGCTTTTGAACTTGGCGTTTTTACCATACTCGTGTCCGTTCATTGTCAATCCGAGCTTTGAGAAGTCGATGGCAAGTGAATCTTTGTATAGAATCCGGTAGCCGAGTTGGCTGTTTCCGTCGTCGGTCGACGTGTTCTGAGCGACAAATGTGATATTTCCGTCAGGGGATGATGCTTCCCATGTCGTGTTTTTCGGGCTGCAACCTGACAGGCATAGCGTAATCGCGCAAAATGAGCTGATTAGGGATGCTTTCATGTTGATTTATTTTTTTGTGAATTTTACTACATATCCGCCTCCGCCGCGCATAGATCCTGTGAGCGAGTCGGTGTTGCGGCAGAACACTCGTTCTTTCTTGATTGAGGCGCCGTCGCCGGGACGGTCTCTATAAACCGATCCTTCATACCAACATCCGTTGTTGAGGAAGTTGAGCGGGAACTGGATGGTTCTTTCCTGCTTGCCGTTGAGGACGGCGAGATACCAGGTGTCGCCTTTGCGGCGCGCGAATGCGGCGATTTCGCCAATCTCGCTTTGGGGCAGCACGATCGTTTCGTCCCATTCAGCCGGCATATCCTTGAACAGGTCGACAGCGGGATTGTCGAGAATGGACTGGGGATGGGCGCCAAAGAAGATTACCGAGGAGTTGAACACGAGTGCGGTGGCGATTTGATGGCACCAGGATGTTTCCAACCGGCGTTCGCCGAACACGACCGGAGTGTAGTCGCCGGCGCCGACGACAAAGCGGGTGAAGGGAAGGGTGACATTGTGGGTGGTCCACTCGAACTGGTGTTTGCCATACTCCAATCCGTGGATGCCTTCACGGCTCATTTCATTAGGCCAGGAGCGCACTTCGCCGGTAGGCTTATTGCTGCCGTGGATGTTGAGCATGAGTTTGTGTTCAGCCGCTTCTTTCAGGCAAGCCTGATACAAGNCCACAAATTCTTTCGATTCATGGGAAAACGCATCGAGCTTCAAGCCTGCAACGCCCAGTCTTTGGCAACGGTCGAAAAGCTCTTTTCGCTTTTTGGGGTCGCGGACATCTCTTCCATGTCGCCACAACCATATTTTCACGCCTTGCTTGTCGGAATAGTCGACGAGGTCTTTGATTTGCTCATCGGTCCACCGGTACCAGAAAGCGTCGACGGTGTTATATTCAAATCCCAGTTCTCCGGCAAGTCGGGAAAATTCCTTCATGCCTTCCAGCGAGCGTTCGCCTCCGTCAAGCCAGCACCACACTGAGCGTCCCGGCTTGATCCACTCGGTGTTGACTCCGGCAGAGAACAGCTTTTTGTCGGGGGCGGGTGAGAGGTTGGATATAAGGTCGGTGTTGACCAGCCCGTTCAAATCGTCGGAGATAATGACGCTTCTCCAAGGGGTAGCGATATCGCCCTTTATGGCGGCGGGAGCCGAGAGGCGTTGCGCTTCTTCAAGGCTGTAATCGTGGGCGAAGGGGTAGCCGGCGGGTTGGGCGTGTCCCAAGCGAGTGACGAGCCCTCGTTTACCGTCGGCTTGCAGTGACATGCCGGCATAATTTCTCAATGCCGCTTCCGAAATGCACAGATAACCGTTGTTGTCGGGCAGTTTTATGGTGACAGGGGGCGCCGCCCACTCTCCGTTTTGCACTTCGGAAACTTCTTTTTTCTGATGCACGCCTTCGTAGTGGGCATACATGTCGTGATACCACATATCGCTTCCTGCGGGAATGACGAAGGTGGTGGCTTCGTCGGGCACTCTACCGGCTGAGGGGTTGCCCGGAGCGAGGATGCGGAATGCGATTCCGTCATCATAGGCTCGCGCGTCGACAGTGAAGTCATTTCCTGACGCGCCTTTTACGCCAATAGTCATTCCGTTGGCTCGGTTTACAGCCTGAGAATGGGCGCCACGGGTCGCATAGGTTTCGTTGATGTTATAGTATTTAGGCTCCGAGAGGCTGCATTTGCCGGTAATTTCCTTTCCGTCAATGGAGAAGACTACGGGCGATTTTTCAATTACGGGCACTCCGTTTTTTACTGCGTCAAAATAGAGTTGTCCGTCATTGACTTGCCATTGAAATGTGATTTTTCCGTCAGGGCTTTTCAATGTAGGGACTTGCGCCAAGGCGCTGAAAGCGGCGCCTAAGCACAAGAATGAGAGCAGACCGGTTTTAGATAACTTCATTGGCTGTCGAGGGGGCTTTATTTGTATATTTCAACGTCGGCATCGTCACAGATGATTTCGGGACGAGCGTCGGGATTTTTGAGCTCGAATGTCACATTTTTCAATTTCAGACCTCTTGCATGGCGCGCCCATACTCCGTAGGCGGGGATTTTGGGACCGAAAGTTTTGACTTCGGGATACTGGTCGATTGCTTCTGGCACTTTGCTGAGTGCATCTTCAGGGGTTCCTGTTCCGAGCAGGCGGATGTTGATATTTTCCAATGTGAGATTGGTGATGTAGTGTCCCGGAATTCCGGTTATCAGGATTCCCGAAGGGGGAGTGAGCTGAGCCTTGTCGGCTGCGATAGCGTTCACGTTGCGGATGGTGACGTTTTCAAATGTTCCGACGGGCTGCTTGGTGTCCTCGTTTTTGCGAAACACGTTGAGACGCGCGCCAAGACGGAACAACATGGGGGTGCGTACTTCTTCCATCACGATATCGGAAATCTCGACATCGCGCAGATGGGCTCCATCGACTGAAAACAGTTTTATGCCGCCATTGCGGGTGTCGTAGATTTTGCAATTGCTGATGCGGATATTTTCAAANGGNGCCATCGACTCNGTGCCCATTTTTATGCCTGACTGGTTGGACTTGAGGAGCATGTCGGTGACGATGATGTCGCTGCACGCCATTTTGCTTGAAGTGGTCTTGAAGCAGAGCGCGTCGTCGCCGCTGATGATGTCGCAATGGCTGATGCGCACATGCTGGCAACCGTCAATGTCGATGCCGTCGTTGTGAGCCACGCCGAAACTGCGGATGGTGACATTTGAAATGTTGACATTGCGGCAGTGGAAATAATGGGAAGTCCAGGCACCGGCATAGCGGAGTGTCACCCCATCGACATTGACACCGTCGCATCTCACCATGCGCACGAGGAAGGGACGAAGCCCCCAGCGATCTTTTTCGGGACGGGTGTCCTCAAGAATGTGGCGCTCTTTAAGCGCGGAGCCTTGTCCGTCGATGGCTCCCTCGCCGGTCAGTCCGATGTTGCGGGCGTCGACAGCCACGAGCAACGCTCTGCCGACTTCGATTCCGAGCCCCTCGGTGAAGGGGTCGAGATTGTCGTAAGCCTTATAGTCGGTAGTGCCGAGGATGAGCGCGTCTTTTTCGAGTTGGAGAGTCACATTGTCCTTGAGCTGGATGGTGGCAGAAAGATAGGTCCCTTTGGGAACAATCACAGTGCCGCCGCCGGCTTTGTGACAGGCATCGATGGCTTTTTGGATAGCCGGCGATTCGAGTCGCTTGCCGTTGCCCTTGGCTCCGTAGTTGCGCACATTGAATGAGCGGTTTTGCGCTTCGATGCCCGATGTTAACGCAAGAAGCGCGCAGATGAAAACTGATAATATTTTTTTCATGGCTCGTCGTGCTATTTTATTTCAGAAAGTATTGAAAGCTCCTTGATGCGGTTGCTGCGGCGCCCCTGAATCTCGAGTTCGAGGGTGCTGTCACCCTTTTCAAGTTTCACCGGGAAGTAGAATTTTCCGGTCTTGGCGCCGGTTGTGGCGAGGAAGCCGAAGTTTTCAGTGATTTTCTTGCCGTTGATGTAGATGACTGCGGGCACGGGATCGCTGCCTTTGTAGGTGGCACAAAGGAAATAGTTGCCGGTTTCGGGAACCGATATTTTCCATGTCGCAGCGTTGCGGGCTTTTGAGCGTTCGCCTGAGAGGCTCATCCATCCTTCTTTGTCGACACCGAATGTTCCGCTAAGAGCGGCTGCCTTGGCGGGATAATTTTTCACTTTCTTGAATTTGCGGATTACGATGGGCTGCGCAGCGACGATTGAATCGCCTTTCTTTACCTGCAAGTCGAAGCGGGTGGTGTTTTTGACGGGGAGTGACATGGTGCCGTTCTTGTCGACAGGCTTGCCGTTGAGCAGGACTTCGTCGGCATTGGAGGTTTTCCAGTTGAGAGTTGCCTTGCCGTTGTCGTCGACAGCGAGACGGTCGGCATAGAAGGCTTCGATAGCTCCACGGTTAGCGTCGAGGGGCACGCGGAAGAGCTCGATTCCGTAACCGGTTCCGAGATTTCGGCTATACTGGCGGTCGTCGGGATTGTTCCAGTGTTCATGCACGCCAAGGCTTATCTGATCTTTGCCCACATAGTTGGTTTTGGATGGGGGATTGCCAATCATAGCGGCTTCGTGAAGGAAGTTGTCGGCATTGGCGGCGAGGGGCAGTTCGGAATGGATGAAGTCGAGCACGACCGATTCGATCGCCACCTGATCGGTAGATGCGAAGAAACTTGAAGTCCAGCCGTTGTTGAAGGGGGCACGTGAAAATTTCACGGCTTTTCCATTGTGTTTCGGGTTGACATACATTCCGTCGACTATATAAACGAGGGTGTTACCTCCAAGGCGTTCGTGAGCCATTAGGTCGACGATGCTGTTGTAGCTGGCCATTCCTCGCGCATGTGACCAGTCGCGGATAGAGTAGTGCAACGGGGGAACGTAGCCTATTGAACCGAAATGATTTTTTCCGGTGGAGGTGATTCCGGTTTGTCCCGCAGAGTCGCGCCACTTGTCGGTGGGCTGAGAGTGGCGTTTGAGCAATGCCATGTTGATCATGTAGTCGGCATCGTAGGCTGCGCGGGCGAGGCTCATGGCGCGCTCGTCGGTTATTTCCTGAGAGTATTTTATAGCATTGGGAACAAATCCTCCCCAGTTCTGATAAACAACATCGGGGTAGATTGCCTCAACGTAATCGTAGACAGCCGAGATTCCACGGCGCTGCGCGTCGTAGACGGTGATACATTCCTGAGGAACCCCCATGATGTCGACGAGCTGATGGAGCAGCGAGAGTACTGACTGAGGGGTGGCATCGACGATGTTGGTGCCGCCATTGTCGTTGAGATTTATCTTGATTGCTATTTTTTCACCTTTCTTATAGCCGGTGTAGCCCTTACCTTTTTTCTCGTTGAGGGTTTTGAAGAGCTCGTCCCAGGCGGCAGAGATTGTCGACTGATTGGTGAGGGCTATAATGGCTCCTTCCATCATGTCGTCGACACGTGATTGGCTGTTGTTGTCGGGGTCGGAGTATAATCCTGTTTTTCCATCCCAAGCGGCTGCTTTGGGGTCGAACGCCCACGCCACACGTCCCGGGTGGATTCCTTTAGCGACACCGACGGGTGTGTTGGGCTTATCGACCGGAGTGAATAGTCCCATGTCGGTGTTTTCGTCGGCTTGGCGGTAAGGTTGCTGAGAATAAGCCGGGGCAGCTGACAATGCGTATAGACCTATTATAGGATAGATAGCTTTTTTCAAATTAGCCATGAATGAGGCTTTAACATTAAAGGTATTTTCCATTGCGTAAAAATAAATATTCCGAAACAAAGGTATCACAATGGATATAAATATTTTTGCAGGATTATTCCAATTGCTTTTAGAATTGTGTCACCGTGAAGGGAATAAAAAAAGAGGGTGCCATTTCACAATGGCACCCTCTTGGAGGATTAATATACATAAATACACAGTTCTATATCGTCATGTTGAGAAAGGGGGAGGGTGTTATTCTCCGCGTTTCACATATATAAGTTCTATTCCTGAATCTTTTCCAAGATTGCGGCTATACTGCTTGTCGGTTTTATTGTTCCAATGGTCGAGAACGCCAAGGCTTGGCAATCCAGTTCCGTCGCGCTCGGGGTCGTAGAAGGTGTCTGAGAGGGGAGAGTCGGCAAGGGCGGCTTCCACGAGATACATGTCGCAGTAGTCGACATCAGCCATAGCGGGGAATTCGGAAGAGAGGAAGTCGATCCCCACGGCATCGATGGCGACTCCATCCTGAGATGCGAAGAGCGAACAAGGCCAGCTGTTGTTGAAGGGCTCCATTTTCCATTTTCCCGAGGGGGCGCCGTTGACATCTTTCGAGCCGTAGAGCCCATCGATGAGGAATAGCATGGTTTTCTGCCCGAGGTCCTTGTGTCCCATATAGTCGGTGAATGTCATGTAGCGCGGTTTGCCTCCACGGTCCTGATTGAAGTTGTTGTGCTGGTTCTTTCGGAAATTGCGGTCGATGTCGGTGGCTCCGTACCAGTTTTTGGCGCAGAGAGTGACCCCTTGTCCGCCATGTCCTTTCAAAAGGCACATATTGATGAGATAGTCGGCTTCGATGGCGCAGTCGGCGAGTCCGGTGGCAAGCCTGCCATTGTCGACCGAGTAGGGGATCGCGTCCTTGGTGTAGGTGGCTTTGGTTCTTCCTTCGCCGCCCTCGTTGTCCATGTAGACGATGTCGGGGAACTCGTCGTGGCACTTGTTGAAGAGGGCGTTGGTCATGAATCGGCTCGCATCGAAGATGGTGATCGCTTCCTGGGGGATGCCGGCATCGTTTACAAGGCTGCGCAGGAGCGCGAGGGTGACATGGGGCGAGGCGTTGAGCTGCTCGTTGTCGTCATAGACGAAGGTGTTGTTCATGTTGGCTTTTATCGCTATTTTCTCGCCTTTGCGATAGCCTCGGTTGCCACGGTTGTTGCGGGCGTTGAAGTCGGTGAAGAGTGCTTTCCATGCCTTTGCCGGCTTTTTTTCGCCGGTGAGCGAGGTTATGGCTGTGTTCACGAGCCAGTCGGCGGCTTGCTGGTCGTTCCAGCGGTCCTCATACCAACGTCCGTCGCCTTTCTCCCAAGTGGCGGCGCCGGGAGCATGAGCCCAAGCGACACGACCAGGATGGATGCCCCTTGCCACGCCGACAGGATTGTTTTTCCCCCAAGCCATGCGTGGCTCGGCTTGCTGAGCGTTCAAGGCGGTGGAGGAGCAGATTAGAGCGGAGAGAGAGAAGAGTGCGGTTTTTAGAATGTTGCGCATTATGGAGATGGGATTATAGTTCATTGATGTTGTTGCTTCTCACGTTGAAAACCGGCTTTTTGTCGGTTATGCCGGGAGCGACGGTGAGTCGGATTATTTCGGCGCCCTGCACGTCGTCCATGTAGACAGGGTGTCGCCCGTCGGGCTTCTCGGCGTTGAGGGAGCAGTCGTTGAGGGCTGCGTTTTCGACATGGCGGAACCAGAAGCCGAATGCGGGTTGAATCTTGAGGTCGCCCACATTGTAGCGTCCTACGCCGATTTCCGGGGGAAAGGCTTGGGCATCCTCTTCGGGGTGTCCGCCTTTCATGACCATATTCACGTCGTTGAAGCAGATGTTGGTGATGTAGCCGGTGTGACGACCGTCGGGCATCCTGAAGTCTTTCCTGCCCGAGGTGATGTTTTCAGGATCGGGCAACTTGAAGCCTGCGATGATTGCGGCGGCTTCGTTCTGACTTCCGTCGTAGGGTTTCCATCGTCCTCCCCGGAATGAGCTTCCGCCGTAGACTTCGCTGATGTCGACCCCATTGATGAAGATGTTTTCCACTTTTCCGATGTTGGAATTGGTGACGAGGAGCTCTTTGCGCTCGTTGCCGTTTTCATTGAAAGTGAACATCTCGACATCGGCGCCGAGGACACGGCCGCGGTTGGAGATTGAGATGAAGAAGGGGGCGCGGGTGCGCTTCATCACCGAGCGGGAGTGGATGGAACCGGTCTTGCCGCTGTTGAGGTATACGTTTTTGACATGGGCGCCGTCGTTAGTCGAAATTGAGAAGCCGGCTTTGTTGGCTCCAAGCACATAGATGTTGTCGACATAGAGGTCCTGGATGTCGTCGGCAGTCTCGGATCCGATCTGGAAGAGATTGCAGTTGGTGTCACCGACGATGTTTCTCACCCAGTAGCCTGAAACCGGGCGGGTGAATCCGAGCGAGCAGTCGGATCCGGGCTTGACGATGTCGTCGGAACTTACCTTGGAGTAGATGTTATGGACCTTGACATCGTTGCAAGCCATGAAGTCGTAGATGTCGCGGGCGTTTTTGGTGTCGTGCTTGCCGAAATAGGTGTCGTGTACGTAAATGCCATCGGTTCCGGTGGCGAGCAGAACGAAGTGACCGCCCTGGTCGATGTGGAGCATGTGGCTGTCGGAGTAGTCGGGTTGACGGGGAGTGATGGAGTCGTTGAAGTAATAGGGCATGTCGAGGGCTTCGTCATACCACATTTCGCGCCCGGTTTCGTAGCCGCCTATCTCGATGTCTTTGCAGAGCTTGAAGGTGAACATCTTGTCGCACCGTTTTTCGGGCTCGTTGTTCATGACCCTGTCGGTGGTGACGATGTTGCCGTTGCCGGTAATGCGTCCCGAGCCGATGATCTTTACATTTTCAATGCGCTCGCCGAAGAACATGGTGTTGTGGAAAAATGTGTGTCCCACATCCTGCTTGGTGAGATAGTTTTCGGGGTCTTTGTAGGGGCGCGGGTCGGTTGGGGAGAGTCCTGAGCGATAGGCGCGGTCGCTGAACCAGGTGGGTTCGGGCGCGTCGGCTCCGGGGAGTGCCTGAATGACGGCGCCGCTGTCGACGTGGAGCCACACATTGCTCTTGAGGTGGACGGTGCGGACGGGGTAGACTCCTGCAGGGAAGTTGATGGTTCCGCCGCCGTAGCCGTTGACCATGGTGATGAGGTCGTTTATCTTGTCGGTGTCGTCGGTCGAGCCGTCGCCTTTCACTCCGTAGTCCTTGGCGTTCCACATTCCGGAGCGGAACCAGACGATGTTGGAGTCGCCTTTGCGCTTGCCGTCGGCTACGTTGAGCTTGAAGGCGTAGAGTTTATCGGGCTCAAGGCGGTTTATCATCAACTCGCCGATTTCAACATCGGGCTGATTGGGGGCTTTGACCCATGTTTTTCCGCCGTCGGAGGATAACATGGGGGTGATGTCGGCGCCAAGAACGGGTGTCCATTCAAAAGATGTCCAGCGATAGTCCTGGTCGGGGCGGCAAGTGGCTCGACGGAGCGGCACACGGGTGAAGTCGGAAATGGTGTACTGTCCTTTCAAAGTGGCAGTTACTACGGGGCTCGCCTGCACTTTGGGTTCGGCAGCGGTGTAGGATGCTGAAAAGAGATAGTCTTTCGCATCGGCGATTTTCACTCCTTTTATTTTTAGGCGGATGTCGATGCCGTTGAAGGGGCGAAGGTCGATGGCTGACAGGCGAAGGCGGGAGGTCCCGTCGGGGAGACGGGTGATGTCGGCGTCGCCTACGCGCTTGTAGGAATAATTTGTGCCGGTTTTTCCGATTGATTGCTTGGGAAGGTCACGGAGAACGGTTTCGCCGCGGCCGATGACGTTGACGGTAGTGTTGTCAAGGGTGATGTCGATGCCCTTGGGGATGATGAAGTCGACGGTAGTCATGGGGGAGCGCTGTCC
>WFMA01000089.1 GCA_009177195.1 Bacteroidales bacterium
TGATTCTGAATAAATCCTCGGGACGATACCAACGACCCTCAAAGAAAAAATCGTCGAGTTCGTCCCTGACCTCATTCTCTGAGATTGGAGAACACCACAGGTCGAGTTTGTCTTTGACCCAATCGTAATCGACCTGACCGCTAATCAGATTCTTTCGGGCGAGGACGTTCGGGGCTGTCAGACTGTTCAGGCGGAATTTCGCCCAACGGTCGGATTTCTGAGAGCGGGCGGCATAACCGACAGGGACGTTCGGGTTAAACACTAAGAGAATACGGCTGTCGCCTTGCAGGTTTCCCTCGATAGCGTTGAAAATGTCCTCGGCGATTCCTGATGCCTCAGTAACCACAAACATTGTATGGGCGGCGTGAAATCCCGACCACGCCTCGTGATTATGCTCGTCCGCCTTGAACCCCGTTAGAAACCATTCCTCGTTGTCGGTTCTGATGTCGTAAGAGTTGAGACGACCTGGCAGAATGATTCCCCGCCGTTTCGCTCGATTGAACAGACGGGAAACCTCGGGGAGCATAATGTTTTTGACCTGTCTGTCCGTCGGGGCTGTGAGGGCGACTTTCGTATTCTCGATTAGTTCTCCTCGACGATTCCAAATCGGGGTCAGATAAAGACAGGAGACGGCAGCACAGGCGGCAACGAAATCTTTCCCTCTCGCTGTTCCTGAGGAGACAGAGGTTCTCGGGTTATGCTGAACGGAGGAGAGAATCGCCTGTTGCTCTTTGTCGAGGTTCACGCCGAGAGCCTCTCGGACGAATTTGTTCCAATCCGCCCGCCAACTGTTCAGGAGAGCCACCCCCCGTTTTCGCATTATGTCGTCGTGTCTTGACATTGANAATTTGGCTGTTTATTTGACCGCTGTTGCGTTTTGTTTCAAAATTGGATAAATCCCTCAGTCGAGAGAATAAAAAGCCACAGAGAGGCTCTTAGGAGGCTAATCGAGGCTGTCTCCGTTGTCGAATATTCCCGCCTCTCGCTCTGCGTCGTCCAACGCCCCGCTCTCCATAAGGAAAGAGGCGAACGACATACTCCCCTGAATGTCTTTTTTCTCAGGAGCGTAAAGTCCGAGGAGTTTACGACGCTCGGCGAGTTGCTGTCTGATTTCTGCGATGTAAGACGGGTTGCCGAGACCGACGACGTTTTGAGTTTTCTCCTCGACGACGAGGGTTCTGATTCGGTCGGTATTCTGACCCTGACCCTGATTCTGAGTAACCTGTCCGTTCGGCTGTCGAGTGGCGGGCATTCCCCGTCGTTTCATCTGTGTGCGGGTGTAGTCCTCTTTCGACTTTTCCCACTGTTCCCACAATTCCCGAACGGTGTCGTCGATTCGAGCGAGTTCGAGCTGGAGAGCGTCGTCCATATCGTCGAGGCGAGATTCCCTCCATTCGTCGAGGAGGTGTCGAATATCACGGTGGACGGTGTTCAAAGAATAGGTCGGGAGGTCGAGCCGTCGCATAACCTCCGCCTGAATCTTACGCTGTGTCCATCCACGTTTGTAAAGCTGCGCCACGATTTCGAGACGAGCCTGTTTAATCTGATTCTGTTTCTGATGTTGTGCCTTACTCATAACTGTTTGGTTTCGTTGAGGAAATTCTGATAGTATTCGAGATTACAGGACGACAGTTCGATATAACTCCGACCGAACTCGGGGAACGTGTGAACGGCAAAATGGCTCTCGCATAAAAGCCACAGGGCGGTATATCCCTGAGGTTGGAAGTGGTGTTCCGAGACGTTCAGCACGTTAAACCCCGAGCGGCGGAGAATATCGTCAAACATTGTCCTGAGTATCGTCGGATTCGTCTCCTGAATCCATTCTGAAAAATTCCAAATCTTCGCTTNCATACTCAANTTTNNGGAAATTCTTTTTGATGTTNTTGGGATTGCCTTTGTAGAATACGAGGACGNTTTGGTNCATCTTGACGACCTTTCGNNTNTCCATATATCGGGCGGCTCTGATTGCGGCGGTCGCCCCGATTTCTATCAGGACGATGTCGTTATAGAAAAGCATTCCGCCGTCCCTGAATATCTGTTTCACGTCGCCGACGAAATCGTAATAAATTCCCGTCCGTTTGTCCCGAACGTCGCCGACGCAGATCACGGCGAAACTGTCCTGTTTGAGACAGCCAATCGCCGACGTGAAAGCGTTACGGAGAATCTCGATAAATTCCTCGTATGTCCCCTGATTTGAGGCATCATTCGGGAGGTCTGAGTATTTTTCGAGGTCGAAATATGGAGGACAGNNGAACAGGAGNTCTTGGCTCTCGGGTTCGAGGTGTTTCCCGACGTTCTGTCCGTCGTCGTTGATATATCGTGCGGACATTCCCTCGACCCGCTCGTTATTGATTTGTGCCTGTTCAGGGCGGAGTTCAATCCCGACGAACTCGTTCCCGAGGTGTGCCGAGACATATCCGAACACGGAATCGCCCGCAAAACAGTCGAACGTCTTGCAGCCCTCTGTTCCGAACCACCGACAGGCAATCTCGGCGAGGACGGGGTCGAGTATAGAAACCCCCTGAGCGACGATTTTCGACTGTTCTTTTTCGAGTTCCTCCTGAGGGACATATTTCTCGATGTACTCTTTGAACGAGATTCCGAGTTCTTTCCTGTGGTGTTTCGTCCGCTGATAGAGGTCTTTGTATTTCATTTCGAGCGACGTAACGAGAGTGTCGTTTCGGCTCTCGCCCATATCGCCTATAAGGGCGTACCACTGTTTTTTGCGCTCTTGCCAATATCCTCGACGAGTGTCGAGGATTGAGAACGGGGGAACGACGTAACGGTCGTTCAGGGAGAGGTGGTCGGGCTTGTCGCTCCCGCTATTTCCGCCTCCCTGAGAACCGTTTTCTCNTGAATCGNTNNACNNAATANCCACGCCCNAATCTTGGANTTCNTCGGGATTCCATNCGTTTGCNAGCATATCCATATCCCAATCGCCGTAACCCACATTGTCTTTGATAATGAACTCCCGCTGTTCAGCCTCCGAGAGTTCCGAGGCTTTTACGATTTCGACGGTCGGGTTCTGAACCCAATCCCGCCAAAAATCCCTGAGCATTGAGCGTTCCGCCTCTGTTTTCTGAGCGTACCCCGAACACTTATTGAGGGAGGAGTTAATTTCGGCAGGGGACATTTGGGAAATTGCCACAAGTGAGCGGAGGCGCATATTCCCGCCGAGGACGACGAGAGAATCGTCCGTTACGACAGGGCGGAGTTTGAGCATTTTTGGGAGAACGAGAATCGACCTGATTAGGCTCTCGAATTTCTCTTTGCTTATGGTTCGAGGATTCGATTCGTTTACCTGAACCTGTGAGAGTTTGACGATTTCTGTTTTCATTGATTTTGCCTGATTTTTGAATGATACTGCAAAGGTAGCGAAATGATTACAATATAATCACATTTTGAGCGAAAAAAGGTCGTTTTCGGGGTCAAAATCGCCCGAAATTGCCGTTTTCAGGAGTTTCAGGGTCGCCGTTCGGACGAGTTCTGTCGGGGTCGTTCTGAACACTCTCCACCCCATAAGAGTGGCGGTGTTATACTTTTCGATGTCGCCGAGAAAACCCTGAGGGCGGGTGTGCCGTCCGCCCGTCCAAACTCCGCCCTCGACCTCGACTGCGATTTTATGCTCGGGGATTGCATAGTCGAACCTCCAACGGCGGCGGGGGTGGAATTTGAACTCCTTTAGACATTCGACGTGGAGGTCGGACTGACAGAGGACAGTAAAAACGTCCCTTAATTTTGGAGAATTTTCCGTTTTACGGGCTTTAGGCTTTCTGTGGTTAGATTGGTTATCCATAAATTTTTCGTCGATTGTGGAGGCGCAATGGAGCGCACAGGAAATCGGGGGCTGTTAGACCCCCGACCTGAACGCCTTTGCGTCGCCTGAGTGAGAGTTTGAGAGAGATTAGAACGGGAGGTCGTCTCCGTCGGCGAATGCGTCTCGTCCGATTGTTCCGCTGACATTCATCTGAGCCTGTTCGACCTTGATTTCGTGGAGACCGCCGAGAATGGGGATAGCCCTCTGTTCCTCGGGGGACATTGCCTCCCGCTGTTCTTTGGGAATGTCGGGTTTGATACAGTGGGTGTCGTTGAACTGAGGGTTCTGCATCTCGATTGCCGTCAGGTTGAGATAGCAGCCCTTTTCGCCGAGGAACACGCCGTCGGTTTCATCGACAGGAATAATCAGGCAGCGTTTGGTCGCTGTCTGTCCTTTGAGGTTTCGCATGAACGCTCCTCTCACTTTGAGGAGGTCGATTCGGATTCCGTAATTTGCCATAATTTTTACGATTTTGTTTCTGATTTTTTGTTCGATTTATTTGCGCTCTCCCTCAGGCTGAGGGTTTCCGTTCTCTGATTCTGTTGCTGACCGCTCGTCGTAACTGAGGAGAATGTCGGTCAGTTCCCCCTCCTCGTTTCTTTTGAATCGGACAGAGAGGAGGTCGATTCCGAAATCCTGAGAGACCTGTTCTGCGAGTTTTCCGAGGAGTTCTCGGGTCGAGACGAGCGGGTCTCTTTTCTCTTTCAGATACGCCCAGCCGACGAGACGACCGAACGGGAGTGCTATCCCGACTTTTGATGTGGGACGGAACAGAGGGAAATCGCCCTCCTCGTCCACCTGTCCGTCTGACTGTCCCTGATAGAGTTGTCCGTTATCGAACAGGAAAATCGCCTTCTGTTCTTTGTCGATTTCTCCGAGGGTGTCTTTCCCCCTGAGAGTGTACTGCTGACCGTCAGTCAGTCTGATTTCGATGCCCTCGACTATGTCAGGGCTAATTCTGATATTATTCATTTTATAACGTCGTTATAAGGTTGTTAAAATAGTGTTAGTTGCAGCGGCTTTCGAGGATTGTTCAGGATTTTCTCGACGCTCCGAGCGTGAATAGGGCAGCGTCCTGTATAGGGGCATTGACCCGCTGCCGCTTTAAGGTGTGCGCCGTGCCATTCCTCCCATTCTGTTACTCCGTCCTCTGTCAGATAGATAATCAGTTTCATACAGTTGAAACCCCGCTCAGGAGCGGATTTTGAGCCGTTAATCTCGACGAGACCGTTTCCGTTTGGCTGTTTCATACCTCCTCCGTGTTTGCGACGATTACCAATTCTGACCCCTCTGGGTATCTGAAAGCCTTATTAAAAAGTTTCTGACAGCGTTTCGGGGTATTGATGTATGATTTGTGGTTCTCAGAGAAAAGCCGACAGAATCCGTTGGAGGAGGGAGCGAGACGAGAACCGCTGCTCGAATAGAACGGACACTCGTAACAGCGTCTCGGTTTTTCCTGAAACTCGACCCCGTTAATCTTTATCATTGCCATATCGAAACTTTGTGAAATGAATGATAGCGAGGGGTTTCGAGAGGTCGTAACCTTTGAACCAATTAAACCAATCGTCGAAACTGAGACCGTCGTTCTGAGCGAGATTAGGGAGTTCGACCTGTTCTCCGTTTATGGTCGTCGGTCTCATAAGGTCGAACAGGTCGAGCCGTTGAATCCCGACCCCATCCTCGGCTGACAGTCGAGCGATTTCAGTCTGTTTACTCCGATAGGGTTTGCCCGTCCATTGACGGATTGACAGAACCGCCTCGCCGTTCCGAATCTGAGCGATTCTTTTCTCCCACAGCGGAAAGTTCGCCCGTATTGTGTGAATCTTACGGACTGAAAAGCAATCGCCCAAACATAGGGCTGGGTTATTATCTTTGCATTTCCGACAGGTCTGTCCGTTCCTGAATGCGGGAGCGAACGCCGTTCCTTTGCCATTTCTCGGGTGTGTTGTCGGGAATACACTCGACAGAGTTATTACGAAAGTTTTCATATATCGAATAGACTTAATTGTTTGGGGTCATAATACTGTTTATATCGCTGAATCTCGTTCAGGAACGCTCTCATAGTCGAGAGAACCGCCGAGACTTTCGGCTCTCGGGGACTGTCCTCGTCGAAATCGTCGGAGGCTCTGTCGCCCCGTTCCTCGGTCTCTTTGATTTTTCTGAGGGTTNTGCNTTCGGAANACAGGNGAGCGTCGTAAATCGCCTTNTTCTCTGTCGGGAATCCCTCGGAGGTGTCGTCGATGTACCTCGCTCCGTGTGAGCTGCTCTCAGAATGGAGCGACAGGTCGATACCGTAACTCCAACGTCCGTTCAGGGACTGAGCCGTCCTGATTTCGAGCGCACAGATTCTTTTATCGAGTTTTACGGGTGTGTTCGGTGTCAGACATACGTCGTTTATGTTGAACCCGAAATTCCCGACAGTCAGGACTACTCCTCCCGAGGGATTCTCTCGGAGATAGGCGCACCACTCCTCGAAAGTGAAATTCCTGTCGAGACAGCGGCAGCGGTGGTGGATTCTCTCGCCCATTGTTATTTGATTTTTGAGACATATTTCGACAGGAGGGCTTGTAATCGCGACGAGCCTTTGAGGTCAAAAACTATCGATTTCATTTCCGAGGAAATATCGTTTCGCCAATAACCGTTATTCGCAAGATTACTAACCTCCTGAGCAAACTCCCTCAGAACGGTTTGGTTATGCCTGAGGCGGCTGTCTGTTCTCTCTTTGATGATTTGCCGAGCCTCAGAAAACGAGGTCGGGATTCTTAGTCTAAATTCTTTCATATTGCTGTTATTTTGGAATTATTCAGAATGGAACCTCCTCCCCGTCAGGATAGCCGAACGGGTCGAAATCAAACGTCGCCGCCTGTTCCGCCTCCATAACCCGTCTGCGATACTCCTCCTGAATATGGTTCGAGTTATCCCAAACAGGCTCTGCGCCGTTCGTGAACGGGACGTATCGTCCGTTGTTGAGATTATATTTGAAAAGAGCCGTGCCGCACTCTCCGAGGTGTCGGAACTTGACTTTCTGAACGTGAACCTCGACCGTATTGTCCGTCCTGTTCCTGTGGACGACGAGACCGAAATCCGTTTTGTTGAAAAAGTTCGCAGATCCGCTTATATCGTACAGGGTCGGGGCTTCGATTACTCCGTCCTTGTTTCTTGGTTGCTTTGTCGGGTGAGCCATCAGGATAATCAGAACGTCGTTCAGTTGAGCGAACGTCGTCAGTTTATCGAACTGCTCTGAAATATACTGAGTTTCATTCCGTCCGCCCTGTTCGCTTTCGAGACGATTATACGGGTCGATAACGAGGATTTTGATTCCTCGACGGCGGACGAGATATTTTGCTCTATCGAGGATTGTATCGAGTTTGAAATTCTCCGAGGGAGATATGAAATAAAAATTCTGTTCGAGGTGTTCTTTGACCTGCTTATACTCCCCGAACGTGAGGTGCTGTTTGTCGAATTTCTTGCCTGTGAACTTTTCAATCAGTTTCGAGGCGTGATAGGCGAGAGGAGCGTTTTCAGGAGAGAACACGGCAACACGCCAGCCGTAACGCATATTCAGTCGTTCGAGAATCTCGTCGATGATCTCGGATTTTCCCGACTGAGGAATACCTGTAACGACGCAGAGGCGTTTGGTCTCGAACGAACAGAGGCGGTCGAAATTTTCGTGTCCGATTGTTACTCCCTTTTGCATACCGTTCTCGAACAGAGCGTCGAGAGACTGTTCAAAATCCGAGACCGTGAAAATACCCTCCAATTTGATTTCAGGAGCGGAGGCGAGACAAGCGAGGAGACTGTCTCGACCATACTTTTGGAGGTGTTCGTTTGCGTCCTTGCACCCCTCTCCGTATTCGAGGATTCGGCAGCGTTCAGCCCCGAAACGTCGAACGAGTTCGTCTCTCAGGAGAACCCCTTTCGTATCAGTGTCGGAGGCTATGAAAATCGTCTCTTTGTCGTCGAAATAGTCCTCGATATAATCGTCGAGATAGTCGAGATTTGCGTTCGCTCCGTTCGGGACAGATATAACGTCATGCCGACCGCACTCATAGAACGACAGAGCGTCCATTTCGCCCTCCGTGATGATACATTCTTTCTCCCCCTTAATAGCGTCGATGTTATACGGGAGGAGTTCTGCTCCTGATACGAGTTTGAAACATTTGTCGCCCGTCCTGAACTTTGTGTTTACGAGTTCTCCGTTATGAAAATAATTAAATTGGACGGTGTTCGCCTGTCCGTTCTTCTGAGG
Source organism: Bacteroidales bacterium (assembly GCA_009177195.1). Lineage (GTDB taxonomy): Bacteria > Bacteroidota > Bacteroidia > Bacteroidales > Muribaculaceae > Muribaculum. The sequence goes on from WFMA01000089.1 coordinate 8,067, forward strand.
CATCCACTCCTGACCCTCAGAGATTCTCAGAGCGGCGAGGGTTTGTTCAGATATACCTCTCGACTTAAACCACGCAAGAGCCTTAGCCGAGAGAGGAACAGTCGGACGGGGCTGAGGCTTTTTATAGACGGGTTTCTGTCGGCGGATAGGAGCGTAATTGTGCCACGACCGCTCTCGCTCCCAAGAATCCTTTTCGGCGGCGCATCCGCTGAATCCGCAATAGTGGCAATGAAACTCGCCTGTCGCAAGATTGATAGAGAGACTTTTGTCCCTCTTATCTCTACGCTCGTTATGGCATTGAGGGCAGAAAACTTTCTTGTTTCCTGAGCCACCTCGGGGAGCGTCGATTCCGTATTTGTCCCAATTCAGTTTCATATCAGAATCCAAGTTTTAGAGGCAGCGTCCCAAGAATGTCTGTCGGAGGGTCGAGCGGGAGCGTCGGCGGGGATTGTGGCTCGTCCTGAGCCGTATGTGCGCCGTCCTGTCCCTTGTTCGATATATTCACCCACTCCGAGATTTGCGCCCGTCTGAGAGGCTCTGAGAGCCGCAGAACGAGAGCCTCGGTCGTTGTCATAATTGCCCTCGATGATTTTAACCCAATTCTTGCCGTTCTCGAACACCCAATCGAACGTCGCCGTCCAACCGTTTGCGCTCGAACCGCAGAGGAAATCTGAGGCGGCGATACGCTCGAACAGTTCTTTCAGACGGTCGATACAGGCTGTCGGAGTGTCCGCCGACATTTCGGCAAGACGGAGGCGGATTTTCTGTCGCCTGTTGTCGTTGATTGACTTGATTTTCGGCAAAGTTGAACAGATAGAGTTCCACAGGTCGGCAATATCCTGATAAGGATATTTTATTTCTGTTTGCTTTACTTTACTCTCCTTTGCTTTACTTTCCTTTACTTTGCTATCCGATGTTATAACCTCCTTATCGTCTGTTATATCGGAGTTGCTCGACGACCACCGTTTCGCCATTCCTTTTTTGCCCGCCTCGGACAGTTTCGCCCGCCGTTCCAATAACTGACTGAAACGGCGTTTATGGGCGGCACTGAACAGAACCGACCCGTCCTCTGTCAGTTGGAGGAGGTCGATTCGACAGGCGTATTCGACAATGTCGTCTAATTCCTGAACCGAAACGTCATAGTCAGCGGCGAGGAGTTCTTTGTTTACCTCCCGAAAATCAATCTCGAAATTTTCGGTATCGGTCAGAGTTTCGAGTATATAATTCCACACGGCATATCCTGTGTGGCTGAACCGACGGCGGAGGGCTTTGACTTTTACGTCGTTCCTCATATCCGCATCGTGGCTGAAATACTCGGCGTTGTTTTTATTCGGTCGAGCCATAGTCTGAGCCTGTTTACATTGTTGCCAAAATTGATTTCCTGAGTTTCTCGTTCCGAGGATTCCAATCGAACGCCCGTATCATCCATTGACGATAATTCAGGGGTATATCAGCGATTCTCTCGCCCTGATGTTTCCCGAACGGCATAATCGTGATAGGCTGTTCCGCCTGTGCGTCGATTGCTTTCGTGTCCTCTCGGCTGTATTTCCCGATGTCGTGAATTGGGATTCCTGACAGGAGACGACCTCCTGAACCGAACATTCTCCACAGTTTCCCTTTCTCGAAAACGATGTCCTCGACGTGTCCGAAACGGGAGACGTTTCCTCCGAGGTCGCAGATCAGACAGTCGGTTTTCTCGGGGTCGATTCGAGTTCCTCGACCGATAATCTGATAATACAATGCGATAGAGGCAGTCGAGATTCCGAGAACGATACAGTCAATTCCCGTGTAGTCGAAACCTGTCGAGAGAACTCGGACGTTAAACAGGACACGGATTTCGCCCGCTCTGAAACGAGCGACAGTCTGTTCTCTCTCCCGTTTGTCCTGTTCGCCGTAGATAACGGCATAGTTCGGGTATTTCTCCGAGAGGGAGATTGCGTCAGAGACGGACGGAACGAACGCAAGAACGTGTTTCCGTTCGCTGTGCTTGTCGAGAGCGTCGATGATACTCTGCGTTCCTCCGTTAGCGTCGTAAGCCCGCTGAACGCTGTCCTCGGTGTATTCTGACTTTGAACTGTTGAAAACGAGGAGGCTGTCGTCGAACCCTTTCTCCTCATATTTGAGCGGAGACCAAAAGCCGAGACGAACCATTTCCTGAACCTGTCCGACGTGGATAATGTCTTTATAGAAATTCCCCTTTTTAGAGCGGGAGGTCAGCATAACGAGTTTTGAATAGGACTGACCGTCCCTGTCTCGATTGGTCTGCAATTTGACGGGCGTTGCAGTTATTCCGAGGACGTGGGTAATCCCGCTCTCTTTGAGAAATTTCCCGAGCATACTGTCAGCCTCTCGGGGGTATAAGTGAGCCTCGTCGATTAACATTTTCGTGAACCCGTGTCTCTTAAATGTCTCTCCGAGGTTTTTGATAGAACCAATTGTGGCGTATGTTATCTGAGCGATTTCCCGTCGTCCGAACGAGGCGGAATAGATTCCCGCATTACACCCGAAAACCTCGCAAAGGTTACAGTATTTTCGATAGTTCTGTTCGAGGAGTTCTTTCGATGGCTGGAGAACGAGGAGACGGTCTGTCGTGTTCTTTGCGACGAACGCTGTCAGGATTGATTTTCCCCACGCTGTCGGGAGGACTATCAGGCTCGGTTTCGGCTTTTTCTCCTGAAAAAACTGAATCGCTTTCTGTATCGGTTCGGGCTGATTTTCCCTGAGTGTTATCATAATCAAAAAAATGCTCCGTGATTCAGGGCTAACCACGCATAACAGTTGCGTCGGGAATCCTTTCGGTGTTCCCGCCCATTCACGGAGCGAATATGTTGGAATTTTATCATTCTGTCTATTTCGGTTATTGCAAATTTAGTGTGATTATTTCGTAACCACTTTATTTGCGATTGATTTTTTAACTTATCAGTCAATTCGTCGGACGAAATCGGCGTTTTAGCGTCGAGCCTCTTTGACAGGATTCGGGCAAGGCGTTTCGTCTGCGTTGTCCGAGTGTCCGTCCCCAGCAAAGTCTGACAGAGGAGGTCGAGGTAACGGACGATGTCGTCTCGCTGTTTGTTTGAAATCACTATCATACGACCGATTGACTGAATGGGTTATTTGAGGAGGAATCGTCTCGCTCCCTGAGAGGGGACTGTAAACTCTCGGGCGAGGTCAGGATGCGCCGCCTGAAATGCCTTAGCGTCGAACTTGGTCGAGGCTTTCGGGGCTTTCCACGTTGCGATTGTCTGACCTCCGAAACTGAGACCCTCAGCGTCCCCGAATGCGAGTTTGATTTTGTCCTCCAACTCGGATTTTCGAGCCTCGATAGAGTCGAGTTCTCGGCGCACCTCTTTCAGGGATTTGTAAGCCTCGAAAATCTCCTCTGAGGTCTCGATGATTTTCCCGTCGGTGTGGCGGTTGAATTTCAGGACTACGTCGCTGACATTCGTCGCTGCGGGTTCTTTGCGTCCCTGAATGTTATCGACCCAAAAACGCTCGACCTCCTCAATCAGCCACCCGTAGAAATCGGGGACGAAATCGAGGTTTCTGTAACCGAACTCTCGACCTGAACAGAGCCAAGCGAGAGAGCCTGTCCGATAGCCCGCCACGCCCAGCTGATACTGAACCTGACAAAACCAATGTTTCGGGAGGTCGTCTCCGTCGATTGACATTTGGGTCGTCTTGCATTCGAGGATTCCTTTCTCGCTCGGCGATCTGCTTTCCCCGAGCCAAAAAGTTCGGTCGGGAGAGACTTGGAGATACGGTCGTTCGTTGTCTCGGATAATCCAATCCCCCGCTGAGGCTTTGATGNTGTCTCGACCCGTCTCGTCGTGCCAAAACTGAGCAACCGCATCTTCGAGATAGTGTCCCGCTTTCATAGCGAAATTCTCCTGTTTCGGAGCGTCGAGACCGACTTTGCGTCTCCACAACTGATACGGGGTTTCCCACGGGTTCAGTCCGACGATAGTCGCAACCTCGGACGAACCGATTCCTGATTCTCTTACTTTGAGCCACTCGGCTCTGTCTTTCGGGCGAATTACTGTGTTACTCATTTTTGTACTGCTGAATTAAAATTTCTGTTTTGGAGTGTTGCAACGGCTAAACCGACGAGCCTTGCGAGGGCTTTGTCATTCTCTGAAAGAGCGGTCGTCAGAGCGAGAACTAAATTCTGCCTCTGACCGAAATTCATGCTCTGTTGCTCGGCTTGAACCTGAACCCGAACACCCTCTCGGGATTCTGATTGTTTCTCGAAAGCGATACAAATAATCGCTCTGTTCTCGCTGTCCTCCTCAGCCCATTTGCTGAGGGTTTCGATTGCTTTTTCTGCTTTTGTGTCCATTGTCTGTTATTTTGATTAAATTTTGATTTTACGGGGAGTTCGGGAGAGCAACGGAGGGTTACCCTCCCGAACGGTTTATCAGCGGCGGAGGAGCCAAAAATCAGCCCATAACTCGATGAACTGTTTTCCGCAGAACGTGGCGAGGTCGCTGCTCTTTAAGCAAAGGCGAGAGCCGAAGTTCGCATTCGTATCCGAGGGGGCGTCATCCGAGTNCGCATAGGCGAGACCCGCATATTCTGTTACATAGTCGCCTGTGGGAATCAGACAGCGGTCTCGTTTCCACTCCTCGTCCTTGTCGGCGAGTTCCTCGTCTGTGTAGAGGAAATGAACGGGGACGTAACGCCATTCGTCCTCTGTGAACTTTGGCTCCCAGCCCTCGTTCAGGGCGGCGACGATGATTCGGAGTTTCAGGTAAGCCTCGATGTCGCCTGAACATTCGTCGATGTCCTCGATTGCTCGATATGCGACGACGAACGGATGCTCCTCTCCGAGAGCCTCGACTGCGTCCTCGAACGTCTTGATACGCTCGGTTACGGGGCGGTTGTCCTGAGGCGTGAAATTCACGTCAGGATAGAGGGTTTCGAGAACTTTGCAGGTGCTGTCTGCTCCTGATTCTTTTGCGACGTTGTACGCCTTGATGATGTCTTTTTCTGTGGGTTGCATAGTCTGTTATTTTTTGGTTGATTTCTTTGTTTTGATTACCTCTCCTGTCTCGGGGTCGATTTCCTCAGCCTCGACAGTTTCGATTTGTGGGGTGGCTGCGCCTGTCGATATAGCGATAGCGGCGGCGGCTTTGTCCTTAGCGGTCGTCGCTTTCTTATCTACCGCATCCTGAGCCTTAGCGGCATTCTCGGGATTGACGAACGTCTCCTGAACTGTGGTCGTTCCCTCCTTGATTGCCGTCGCTGTGGCTCGGAGTTCAAAAATCATTTGTTTGTCGATTTGGTCGAGAGATTTCACGCCGACATACAGGAAAATTTGCTCCTGAGTTACGCCGAGTTTCTTGAAATAGGCGAGGACGTTCTGTCGGCTCGTTTCGAGGTCGATTGACTGACCCAACGCAACCTCCTTAACCTCGTTGATGATTTTTTTGGTTACGGCTTTCGGGATAACCGACAGGACGGCGTTTCTGAAAGCGATAGCGGAGGCTGCGTTCCCTGTAACGATTTGCATATCCTGAGAGTAGGTGTAGCCCTTTTTCGTCAGGATTGAACGGGAGACCTCCTTACAGACGGCGACGTTCGATTCGAGGTCGTGGCACATTGCCTGAGCCGTTATTTGTTTCCCGTCGTTCCCGACGATTCGGGTCTGAATGCGGAGATTGCCCCAAGCCGAGGCGATGATTTCTGCCATACGGATTGACAGTCCCTCGATAACGGAATCGTTACCGTCTTTGTCCTTGCGACGGAGGACGTAAAAACAGTCCTCGGCGGTCTCTTTGTCCATTGTCGCATAGGTGGCGATGGTGTTCAGAACACGGGTCAGGTCTCGGGGGTACNGCTTNGCAGTGGCGATTTGAATATCGACCTCCGCCCGATNGATTNNGGAGNTAACCTCCGCCTGTTTGATTTCGATGANTTCGTTTTCCATTTTCGTGGAGTTTNTTGTTTATATTTGGGTTGCTTAATGCCTTAAAACATAGGATTGTGCCTGTGCGTCGATTTCCTGATTCGTCAGGATTCTATTATCGAGCATCCATTCCTCCAATTCCGATTTTTTGAAATAGAGTTTTCGGTCTTTCTTGTAGTGGGGAATCTCTTTGTTACTCGTCAGGCGATACAGGTGTCCGAGACTGAATCCCGTAAACAGAGCCGCCTCCTGAATGTCGAGAACAGGTTTCGCCGCTAAGAGTGTCAGACGCTCGATTCGGTCGAGTTTGACGTTTATCTCGTTGATTGCTGTTGCCTCCATAATCATTAAATTTCGGGGTCGTCGATTTCAGGGAGAAGACCTTTACGAGAGAGGTATTTCCCCAGCAGAACGCAAAGACCGATAACGGCGGCAGCGCATAATTTGATTGTGAACCATTCTCCGAGAGGGAGCGGATTCATAGGGTCGTCGTCTCCCGCAAGGAATAGGAATGCGAAAAAGCCAACAGAGAACAGAGCGTAGAGGATAGCGTGCTGAATCACGCTTGTGCGGGTTATTTTCATATCTTTTCCTCCTCCCTCTTTAAGCGTTCCTCGACACGGCGACGGATAACGTAAACCGTCCCCGCTGAGTGGNTATTATACTTTTTCATCAGGTGNTNCACGACGAGGGTTCGGCTCTGTCCCTCGACCGATNCGAGTTCCTGATACTNGTTGTAGATTGCCAAGTCCCTTTTCTCTCTTTCGGTTTGGCACTCAGTCTTAAANACTGGGGTCGATTTCATATCTTGAAATTTTGTTAAATGTTAAATTTCCGATTTTACTTATTGGTTTATTTCCGATTTTCTCTCCGATTTCGTATCTTTGTGCGTCGATTAAATCGTAACCGAGTGCAAATATAAACAAAGTTTGGATTTCGGAACGAATAAATCGCAACAAATTTTATACTTTAACATTTTTTAAGTAATATTGGAAACAACGAGACGTATCAAAAAAGTCATAAATTGGCTTATATATCAGGAGATTGCAGAGAGTGAAACCGCCCTCGCTAAATTGTTGGGCTATCAAAAATCCTCTTTCTCTCAGTTAGTGAACGGCAAAGTCCCTCTATCTGAAAAGTTTGTGAAAAAACTTTGCTCTCTTGATGAAAATATAAACGATGTTTGGATTTTATCAGGCGAGGGAAATATGCTCAAAACCGCCTCCGACGATAGCCTGAACGGGCAAAACGATTCGGTTTCGATTCCTCGGTCGGTGTGGGCGGTTATCGAGGCACAGGCGGCGAGCCTGACCGCCCGAGACCGCCAAATCGACGACCTGATTTCCCTCCTAAAAAATCAGATTGCAGAAAAAGAAAAAACAGTTGCCCGACAGGACGACGGTGCAACCTGTGCCGCTGTCGGATAGTCGGATTCGGACAATTTCAAAGAATCATTCCTAAATACTAAGTGAAATGAAAAAGATATTATTTGCGCTGGCGGTCGCTCTTTCCGCCTGTTCNNCTCNCNNGGAAAAAAACTTNGCTGNCGATTATGTCGATAGGCTTGTCTCTGAATACCCCAATTTCGCCTCTAACGATATTGCAAAACGAGCCGTTCGGGATTCGATTCAGGTTCTCGGGCGTTCCGCTATCGGGAACTCGCCTGAACTGTTGAACGGAATAGAGTTTAAGTTCGAGGAACTGTTCGAGAACAACGATACGACCTCCGCTCTATTCTCGGCGGTCGGGTGTGTTTCTCAGATTGACGACGAAAGCGGAGCGCATAAGTATATTATAACACCGATAGAAATGTGCGTTTTGGGTCGTGTCGATTCTCAGACAGCAGCAAAACTTGACGGAAACAGACGTTACCACATCGACGGAGTTTTACACGAATGGGACGGAGTAAACCGATTCCTCGCCCACAGAGTAACTCCTGAGAGCATTTTCCTCGGGACATATATTCTCGACAATATGAACGTAACACCCGTTTCAAATGAATAACAGACTGCTCGAAATAATAAAGTATAAGACAGGAGGGCGACAGACTGATTTCGCCGCTCTTTTAGGGTGGACGCCTCAGTATCTTGCCAAACTCCTCAGGGGTGAGAATTTCGGGATTAAACCCGTCGTAACCTTGTTAGAAAAACTCCCTGAAATCAGCGGACGGTGGTTACTGCTCGGTCAGGGAGATATGCTCGAAATCGGAGAACTGTTCAATCTCCAACGGGAGGCGTTTGCTCAGGTTCAGGCTATCCTCGAAATCGAAAAGTATATCCCCGTGATGTCTCCCGATGAACTGAGGGAATACGAACAGGCTGTAAGGAACGGCAGAACACCTGTTTATAGCCCCGAGACGCTCGACAAATGGAAAATACAGGCAAACGCTCGTGAACAGGAAATAGAGACGAGATTCGCCGCCGCAATCGCTAAATCGACAGGAGTATGCAAACAGAGGACAGTCAGAAAATAATAGCCCGATTCTTTCAGGCTCTCTATCATCTGAAATCTCTCGGAGAAATCAGAGGCAAGCAAACATTTACAAAACAGTTCGAGATAAATCGTTGGAATCTGAACTCGCTCGAAAAAGATATGTCGAGGGACATTTTTCAGACGGCGTGGCTGAACTATCTCGTCGAGGAATACAACGTCTCGGCAGAATGGCTCTTAACGGGACGTGGAGAGATTATGTCTCGTAAAAAGAAAATCAGGGAGGACACCTCTGTTTAGCGTCCTCCCTGTCGGAGTGTCATTCCTGACCCGTCTCCTCTTTCGGAGTTATATCAGGTGGTAGAATCGTCGGAATCGAGGCGACTGCCGCCTGTTTGTTTTTATCCATAACCTTTGCGTAGATCTGCGTCGTCGAGAGGTCTCGATGCCCGAGGAGTTTCGACACCGTATAAATGTCCGTCCCGATGTCGAGCATAAGAGTTGCGAACGTATGCCTCCCACAGTGAAACGTAATCGTCTTATTGATTCCCGCTTTTGCCACCCACAGTTTGAGAGTGTTATTCGTGCAAGAGGGGGAATGAATGTCGGTAAAGACGTGTTCGTCGGGGAGACCTCGTTTCCCCATAAGTTCAGCCGCTTGTGGAGAAATATCGAGATACTCCTGTCCGCTCGTTTTCTTCTGTCGGAAGATGATTCGGGTAAACTCGCCCTGTTTATGAACGTCGCCCCACGTTAGGCGGAGAACGTCGCTCCGTCGTAAGCCTGTCAGACA
>WFMA01000136.1 GCA_009177195.1 Bacteroidales bacterium
CGCAAGTCGTCAAGGACACCGTTGCCAGTCTTAACGCCGCCGGCGAAAAGACAGGAGTTATCAACGTGAGACTCTTCCGCCCCTGGTCAATGGACCGCTTCATAGCCGCCATGCCCAAAACAGTCAAAACAATCGCCGTGCTCGATGCCACCAAGGAACCCGGCTCTCAAGGCGAACCGCTCTACCAGGACGTGACAATGGCTGTTCACAATTCGGGAATGACCGCTCGCGTCATTGGCGGGCGCTACGGGCTTGCCAGCAAAAATTTCACCCCGGCAATGGTAAAAGCCGTGTTTGACGAAGCTGCGAAAGAGACTCCGAAACAACAATTCACCGTAGGCATCGACGACGACGTGACCCATCTGTCACTCGACATCGACACCGCCTTTGAAATAGAGCCAGCCGACACGACCCAGTGCATATTTTACGGAATGGGCTCGGACGGAACGGTAGGAGCGACAAAGCAGATCGCCTCCATTATCGGCAACCGTGACGGATGGTATGCCCAAGCCTATTTCCATTATTCAGCAAAGAAATCAGGAGGCTACACACTGTCGCAGCTCCGTTTCGCCCACTCACCCGTCACCAGCGAATACTCCATTGACCAAGCCGATTATCTTGCTTGCAACAAGGACACGTACGTCAACACGTTCCACGTCACGGATAAGATAAAGGACGGTGGCACATTCGTTCTCAACTCCTCGTGGACGCTCGATGACATGGAGCGCATCTTCCCGGCACGCCTGAAAAAGAGCATTGCCGGCAAGAAGCTGAAATTCTACAATATCGACGCCACAAAGATTGCCGCCGAAGAAAATCTCGGCGTGAGAATAAACACCATAATGGAAGCGGTGTTCTTCCATCTCACCAACATCATANATATCGATGAAGCCCTCTCNCTCCTNAAAGCCGAGGTGAAGAAAAGCTANATGCACGAAGGCGGAAATGTGGTGGCAAACAATATCGCCGCCATCGATCGCGCNATTCAAAGCATNNCNCCTGTCAACTANCCCGAGTCATGGACCGACGCTACCGANAGNGCTCCGGCTCAGAAAGAGANNCTGCCCGAATTCATCGAGAAAATAGCGAAACCGTGCATGGAACTGCAAGGCGACAAATTGCCCGTGTCATTGTTCTCCCCCGACGGGTCCATGCCTATGGGAACCACTGCCTACGAAAAACGCCGCATCGCCATCAATGTACCTCAATGGGAAGTCGACAAGTGCATCGAGTGTACGCTCTGCTCGCTTGTGTGCCCCCATGCCGCCATACGCCCCTACCTCCTTAACGAAGAGGAAGCGAAAAACGCACCCGAAGGAATGACCATGAAGCCGGCTACCGACAGCTCGCTGAAAGGGTTGCAATATCGAGTGCAGGTCTACACGGAGGACTGCGTAGGGTGCGCGTCATGCGCCACAATCTGTCCCGGACACGCGCTCACCATGATGCCGCTCGAAAGCCAGCTCGCTGCTCAGATACCCTACCTGAATTACCTTCAGGAGCATGTAACGCCAAAGAGCGATCTCCTTTCACGCTTCACCATCAAGGGCTCACAACTTCAGCGACCGTTGCTGCAATTCTCGGGAGCGTGCGCGGGATGCGGAGAAACACCTTATATAAAATTGCTCACACAGCTGTTTGGCAAACAGATGGTGATAGCCAACGCCACCGGTTGCAGCTCGATATGGGGAGCCAATTTCCCGAGCAACGCATATTGCGCCGACACCGACGGAAAAGGTCCAGCCTGGGGAAATTCGCTCTTTGAGGACAATGCCGAATATGGCTACGGCATGGCAGTCGCAATAAAACATCGGCGAGAAAAGGCGCTTGAGATGGCTAAAGCGATAATAGCCGACCCGGCTACCGACATCTCCGACAAGGCTACAGCTCAGGCTTGGGTCGACGCATTTGACGATGCCGAAAAGTCGGAAACCGCCGGCGAAGCGCTCGTAAAAGCAAGAGCCGAGTTCAAGCCGTTTGCCGATGTGATGGGAAAGAAATCGGTGTGGGCTATAGGCGGCGACGGATGGGCTTACGACATTGGTTTCGCAGGGCTTGACCATGTGCTCGCCTCAGGCGAAAACATCAATATACTCGTGATGGACACCGAGTGCTATTCCAACACCGGCGGGCAAACGTCAAAAGCCACCCCGCTAAGCGCCGTNACCAAATACTCCCCCGACGGCAAGCGCACTGTGAGAAAAGANCTNGGACGAATGATGATGACCTACCCNTACGTCTACGTAGCGTCGATAGCTCNTGGCGCCAACNATCAGCAAGCTATCGAAGCGATGANAGAAGCCGAAGCCTATCCCGGACCGTCGATCATCATCGCCTATTGCCCGTGTATAAACCACGGAATAAGGGCAGGCATGAGCCACTCGATAGTCGAAGAGCGCAATGCCGTGGAGTGTGGCTACTGGCAGATTTACCGCTACAATCCTTCGCTCGCNGCTGAAGGCAAAAATCCCATGTCGCTGGATTGCGCNGNGCCNCANGANGNNTCNTTCCTCCAGTTTATCAACGGCGAAGACCGATATGCCGATTTGAAAATGGTAGATCCCGAAGAAGCCGCCAAGCTCCAGCCGGCGCTCCAGCAAAGATGCTCAGTGATCCACAATATTTTGTCAAAAATGTAGGAATAACACAGTTCCTACAGTACCACGAGAAGCCATAATACTATATATAATAAGGAGAGATCCGTTGCAGGTTCTCTCCTTACTTTTTTTGTTAATAAAAGCTAAATCGCTTGCATATATATATATATATATATATATATCTTCGCTGCCACATTATGTTTAACCTAAATTTAATTTTTATGCGTAAATTTACTCTATTAGTGGCAGCTGCCCTCATGGCAATCAGCGCCAATGCTGAAGTTATCTACTCTTGGTCATCAACAGGTCCTGACGCTGCAGATGTAACTGAAGTGGGCGGAAAAGCAACCGCAAAAGTTGACGAAGCACGTGTTAACTATGCAAACAGTATAAATGGCGTTACATATTACACAATCTGTCTTTGCGGTAAAGCACAAACTTATCCTGAATCAGCCTATGTCAACATTGCACTGGATAAACCACTTGCCGCTGATGATGAAATCTCAGTGACAGCTTACCGCAATAAAAATGCAACCGGAAAAGCAGCTTCTATCGATTTCATGTTCATGAACGGAGAAACTAAAGTTGCCGAATTGGACTCAACCGAACCGTTTGCCAACATCCATCCCGACGGTGAAGCTGATCCCGCTCCCAGCACCCAGAAATTCACGGTTCCCGCTGATGCTGCAGGNTGCACTGTTNTCGACTTGTCCCGCGGTGCCGGNGCTGCCACAAACCTGTTCATCACCAAGNTTGAAATTACTCG
>WFMA01000203.1 GCA_009177195.1 Bacteroidales bacterium
TAGCGACTTTGAGTCGGTGTTCCATGCGATAGCGTCGGCTGTGAAATCCCAATTGGCGGTAAGATCAGTCTTCTCACCTGAAGCGCGGTTCATGATAAAAATGCGATTCTTGTCGCTTTCATATCCATCACGTTCCATACTGAGCCATGCGATGTAATTACCGTCGGGCGAGAAAGCGGGAGCAGTGTCATAGCCCATCATCCCCTCGGTGATGTTGGAGGTGGATTTTGACTCTACATCATATAAATAAAGGTCGGAGTTGGTCGACACGGCATATTCCATACCGGTCTTCTTGCGACTCACGTAGACGAGCTGCTTGCTGTCGGGCGACCAAGCGAACGACTCGACTCCGCCAAAAGGCTTCATCGGCGACTCGTAGGGCTCGCCATCCATTATATCCACCACATTAGCCACTGTCGAGCCGTCGAAGTCGGCGAGGAAAGGATGGGGAACTTCGGTAACCCACTCATCCCAGTGCTTATACATCAAGTCGTCAATGATGCGTCCTGAAGCCTTGGGCAGATCGGGATAAACGTCCTGAGCCGTGCGCGCATACTTCACGTTTGACACAATAAGCACCTTCTTCTCATCAGGAGAGAACTTGAATCCGAACACACCCGATTCAACGCTGCTCACGCACTTGCGGTTGGAACCGTCGGCATCCATGATCCAAATTTGATTCTTCTCGCCGTCGGGATACATGAAGGCGATTTTCTTGCCGCCGTCGATCCACATGGCGTTGTTCTCCGATTTCGGAGTGCGGGTGATGCGCACAGGATCGGTTCCGTCCACGTTCATCACATAGAGGTCGCGGTTGCTTCGATTCTCTTCCACGCTCTCATAGGCAATTCCATAGAGGATTTTAGAGCCGTCGGGCGAAACCACCGGCTCGGTCACACGTCCGAGCGCCTCAAGGGCTTCTACTGAGAAGATGCCGTTCTCACACTTGACATCCGTCTTGTCGATCACAGTCTCCTCAGGCTGCTTCTGTGAGCATGAAGCAGCAGTGACAAGCAAAGCCGACATACATAACGGTTTTAGATAATGATTCATAAAAATTTGATATTTAATGGGATTAAAGAATCTTGGTTTTGCACTGCAAAATTAAGAAATTATTCGCAATGTTTATTTCTTGTTGACGGATTGTAAATAATAAATGAGCCTATACAAGCGTTTTTAAGGGCGGAATAACTAAATTTGCACTATAAACCCAATTATAATGGACGAAAAACCTCAATCTTATACCCGCCGGCAGCCCAAGAAACCGGAACAAGCCTACGAGACAATCGGAAAGATCATGCCTCAGGACAAGGATGTGGAGGAAGCAGTGCTCGGAGCCCTCATGCTTGAAAAGGACGCCTACACCACCGTGTGCGACATTCTCAAGCCGGCAAGTTTCTATGAGCCCAAGCATCAACGCATATATGAGGCGATACAATCGCTTGGCGTCGCCCAGCAACCCATCGACATGCTCACCGTCGTAGAGCAGCTTCGCCGCAACAACACCCTCGAGGAGATAGGCGGACCGGTGGTGATATCCGAACTGACATCGAGAGTCGCCTCGGGAGCCAACGTGGAATTCCACGCTCGCATCGTGGCTCAGAAATATCTCGCCCGCGAGCTAATCTCGTTTGCCGCNGCCNNCGNGGNGAAAGCATTCGACGAGAGCAACGACATCGACGACCTTCTTCAGGAAGCGGAGGGAAAACTATTTGAGATATCCCAAAGAAATGTAAAGAAGGAGGTGACCCAGATTGACCCCGTTATCGGTCAGGCTANCGANCAGATTCAAGTAGCCGCCAACCGTAAGTCGGGATTAAGCGGACTTGAGTCGGGATTCNACGAACTCGACANGCTGACTTCTGGCTGGCAAAGCTCCGACCTTATTATCATTGCGGCGCGTCCCGCGATGGGTAAAACCGCNTTCGTGCTGTCGATGGCTAAAAACATGGCTGTGACCTATAACACACCTGTTGCCATCTTTTCCCTTGAAATGTCCAATCTTCAGCTTGTGAACCGCTTGATAAGCAACGTGTGCGAGCTGGAGAGCCAGAAAATCAAATCGGGACAGCTCACCGACATCGAGTGGGACCAACTGATGTCGCGCGTGAAGCACCTTTACAGCGCGCCGCTGTTCATCGACGACACCCCGTCGCTCTCCATTCTCGAACTGCGAACGAAGGCGCGCCGCCTCGTCAGGGAGCATCAGGTCAAATTCATCATCATCGACTACCTCCAGCTGATGAACGCCGCCGGCATGAAATTCGGCAGCCGCGAGCAGGAGGTGAGCATGATTTCACGCTCGCTCAAGCAGCTCGCCAAGGAGCTCAACATCCCCATCGTGGCGCTGTCACAGCTCAACCGTTCGGTGGAGTCGCGTCAAGGGAGCGACGGAAAGCGCCCCCAGCTGAGCGACCTCCGCGAATCGGGAGCCATCGAGCAGGATGCCGACATCGTTTGCTTCATTCACCGTCCCGAGTATTACACCCGCTCGTCGGAGGATGCTAACGGAAACGACATCCGAGGACTTGCCGAGTTCATCGTGGCAAAACACCGAAGCGGTTCGGTCGACGATGTGAAACTCCGCTTCAAAGCAAAATTCGCCCGCTTTGAGAACTGGACCGACGAAGAGATGACCTCAACCCCAGGAACGATGGGTTCGCGCATGAATAATCTCAACGACATCGAGATGGGAAATCCCCAATTTTCAGGCGGAACAGCCGATATTTTGGGCGGTCCCGGCGACAGCGTGGCTCCTTTTTAAGTATAATTTGATTAAAGACTCTTTATTTCATACATTTTTTTTGCTTAAAATTGCAATTGTGATAAACTTTTTATAATTTAGCATTGTTCTAAGTGTATAATAACGAAAAAATAACAAACTCAACTATTACTTAATGTTTATGAAAAAGGCTTTATTAATGATTGCCATCATGCTGGGTAGCGTGAGCGCTTTCGGACAGATTAACAAAAACGAGGTGAAAAAGCTTCAGGAATTTTTGGCTCAACCGGCTGAAAAAGGTGGAACAAATGCTTCACAGCTTAAAATCACCGACCTCAAGTCGCCCGCAACATGGGAAGGCGTTACAACTTCAGGAGGTCATGTGACAGCTATCGAATGGAAGGACAAGCATCTTGCAGGTTCACTCGACCTTTCAGGATTTACTGCTCTTACTAAGGTAGACGTTTCTCGCAACGCTCTTACTTCTCTTTCAGTTGACGGCGATGCAGCTCTTGTAGAACTCAACGCATCTCGCAACAAACTCGCAACTCTTAATCTTGACGGAACTTCAGCGCTGACTACTTTGACAATCTACCGCAACCGTCTTACTGACATCAACGTAGCATCTTCTCCGCTGATTCAGAACATCAACTGCTCTAACAACCTGTTTGTTGAACTCAGCGTAGCTAACGCAACCACTCTTAAGACTCTTAACTGCCAGGGCTGCCACCTCGAAGCATTGAACGTGCAGGGTTGCTCTAACCTTAAGAACCTTTACTGCGGTTACAACAAGCTCACCAGCATCAACCTCTTCGGAGTTGAAAACCTCCAGAACCTCAATGTTGACGACAACGAGATTCAGAACATGATCATCTCAGGTCTGCCCTCACTCGCAACATTCATCTGCAGCGACAACCGCATGGCAACTCTTGCTCTCCGCGACTGTAACGCTCTTCTCGACATCGTTTGCTCTTACAATGACCTTACCAGCTTCACTGTTGAGAACTGCCCGAATGTTCAGTATGTAGACTGCTCTTACAACGACCTTACTCAGTTGACTTTGAGCAACCAGACATTCCTTCAGAGACTTATCTGTAACAACAACCAGTTGACAATGCTTGATGTATCATTTGACCAGTCTCTTACTTACATCAACTGCCGTTACAACTTCATCAATGACTTCCGTACTATCGCTTGCGACAACTTGAGAATGGTTGCTTGCCAGTGGAACTACTAATCCCGAAGCCATTAACAGATAAAAGAGATTACAGCGTGGGCGCTATCAAGCGTCCACGCTCATTTTATTTATAAGGGCACGCTATAAGTCAAATAGTTTTTGTAATTTTGCACTATGAAAAATATCCGAAACTTCTGCATCATAGCCCATATCGACCACGGCAAGAGCACACTTGCCGACCGTCTGCTGGAATTCACCGGCACCGTCTCGCCTAAAGACCTTCAGGCGCAGGTGCTCGACGACATGGAACTTGAAAGAGAGCGCGGCATCACCATCAAGAGCCACGCCATCCAGATGAATTATAAACTCAACGGCGAGGAGTATACGCTGAATCTCATCGACACTCCGGGACACGTCGACTTCTCATACGAAGTGTCGCGCTCCATCGCTGCCTGTGAAGGCGCGTTGCTAATCGTCGACGCTTCTCAGGGCATTCAGGCTCAAACCATCAGCAACCTGTACATGGCTATCGACAACAATCTTGAAATCATTCCGGTGATCAACAAGGTCGACCTCGACAGCGCCAANCCCGATGAAGTGGAGGATCAGATTGTGGACCTCCTNGGATGCAAGCCTGAAGAGATTATCAGNGCTTCGGGNAAAACNGGAATCGGAGTGCCCGAAATCCTTCAGGCGATAGTTGAGCGTGTGCCGGCGCCTGTCGGCGACCCTAAAGCCCCGCTCCAAGCCTTGATTTTTGACTCGGTATTCAATCCGTTCCGCGGAATCATCGCNTATTATAAAATCATCAACGGCACCATCCATAAGAACGACTTTGTGAAATTTGTCGCCACCGGAAAAGAGTATCACGCCGACGAAATCGGAGTGTTGAAACTTGACATGTCGCCGCGCGAAGAGCTTTCAGCCGGAAACGTGGGCTACATCATTTCGGGCATAAAAACCTCCAAGGAGGTGAAGGTAGGCGACACGATAACCCACGTCGAGAATCCTTGCAGCAGCTCGATCGAGGGCTTTCAGGAAGTGAAGCCGATGGTGTTTGCCGGAGTCTACCCTATCGAGACCGAGGATTTCGAGAATCTGCGTTCGTCGCTGGAAAAACTTCAGCTCAATGACGCATCGCTCACTTTCAGTCCCGAATCGTCGATGGCGCTCGGTTTCGGTTTCAGATGCGGATTCCTCGGGCTTCTCCACATGGAAATCATTCAGGAGCGTCTTGGCAGGGAATTTGACATGGATGTCATCACCACGGTCCCCAACGTGTCCTATCGGGTATATGACAAGAAAGGAAACATGACCGAGGTGCATAACCCCTCGGGGCTGCCCGACGCAACCATGATCGACCACATCGAGGAGCCTTACATTCGCGCGTCGATCATCACCGCCGCCGATTTCATAGGTCCCATTATGACACTGTGTCTTAGCAAGCGCGGCGAACTGATCAAGCAGGAATATATTTCGGGCAATCGCATGGAGATGATTTTCGACATGCCGCTCGGTGAAATCGTGATCGATTTCTATGACAAACTGAAATCTATATCCAAGGGCTATGCCTCATTTGACTATCACATCCACGATTTCAGGGAATCGAAACTTGTGAAACTTGATATTCTCCTCAACGGCGAGAGCGTCGATGCGTTGAGCACACTCACCCACGTGGACAATGCAGTGACGTTCGGGCGCCGCATGTGTGAAAAACTGAAAGAGCTCATTCCGCGTCAACAGTTTGACATCGCCATTCAGGCCGCAATCGGAGCAAAAATCATTGCGCGCGAAACCATCAAGGCAGTACGCAAAGATGTGACAGCCAAGTGCTACGGCGGCGATATCTCACGTAAGAGAAAACTTTTGGAGAAGCAGAAAAAAGGAAAGAAACGCATGAAGCAGATAGGTTCAGTCGAAGTTCCTCAGAAAGCTTTCCTCGCAGTGCTGAAACTTGATTGACGTTTCGATTGTTATAATAGGGTAAGAACTATTTATTTTACCCTATTTATGACGGACAAAGTTTTTAATGCCGGAAGCGGGGCGTCCGACAACGTATTTTTCACAGCCAAGCACACTTTAAAGCGCTATGCCTCGGGAGGAAATGTGCTTATCGCCACTACTGTCTTAGCGCTCATCGTAGCTAATCTGCCGGGAGTCAACGTCCTGTACTCCGATTTCTGGAATCAGGAAATAAGACTGCAAGTCGGCTCCTTCAACATATTCAGTCATGCGGGACACCCCATGACAATGCTCCAGTTCATCAACGACGCGCTGATGGCGGTGTTTTTCTTCACCATCGGGCTGGAGATCAAGCGTGAGGTGCTNGTNGGNGAACTNAGCTCGGTCAAGCAAGCGCTTCTCCCAATCATCGCCGCTGTCGGCGGTATGCTCGTNCCGGTAGGCATCTANATGGNGCTTGCNAAAGGNACCGACTACATCGGCGGAGCGGCGATTCCGATGGCGACCGACATCGCCTTCACTCTCGGAATCCTCGGAATGCTCGGAAGCCGCGTGCCGGTATCGTTAAAAATATTCCTCACCACTCTTGCGGTTGTCGACGATATCGGCGGCATCATTGTAATCGCCGCATTCTATTCCGANCATATCGAGGTAAGCCTGCTGCTTTGCGCCATCGCTCTTCTGGGACTTCTTTTCCTCGGATCCAAACTGATGATTCAAAGTAAGATCTTCTACCTCATAATCGGTACAGCCGTGTGGTATCTGTTCTTGAACTCAGGCATCCATCCAACCATTGCCGGCGTGCTTGTGGCATTCTGCATTCCGTCGACACCGGTACTTCCACCTAAGAATTATATCAAAACGATCCGAACCCAGATTGCCCATTTCAATGCTGCCGACGATGAATCGCTCAGCCAACAGTCAATGCTGACCAAGGCTCAGATGGACCACTTGAAGGAGATTGAATCGGCATCCGACAAGGTTATCTCCCCTCTTCAGGACCTTGAGGACTCGCTCCACCCCATCGTCAATTATATAATAATCCCGGTATTCGCATTTGCCAATGCGGGCATAACGCTGTGGGGATTCGAACCGTCGGCACTGTTCAGCGGCATCGGTCTCGCCGTAATCATCGGTTTGGTTGTCGGCAAATTCCTCGGCATATTCCTGTTCTCATGGGGAGCGATAAAACTCAATATCGCTCCGATGCCCGACCGTACCGACTTCAAGATGTTATCGGGAGTCTCAGTTTTAGGCGGCATCGGATTCACGGTATCACTTTTCATCGCCAACCTCACATTTGACGACGCAGGAGCCGCAGGACTTGCGCTTCTCAATAATGCCAAACTCGGAATCATAGCCGGCTCGCTGCTTGCCGGAATCATCGGTTACCTCATTCTTCGCGCAACCCTCCCCTCTTCCCCGGCAAAAACGGGTCAGTAGATATTCCCTGTTGGTGACACAAACTAATCGTACAGTATTTCCGGGCTCCTTTTTTGACCCCCTAAGCCCACAAGGAAGAACCGAACCCGCAAGGGTTCATCCCTCGATAGCCGCGGGTGGAGCCCACAGGGCGGAACCCACGGAAACAAGCATCCCCCACAAAATCCGATTCTGAAAGNATCATCTNTCCGGTCCCGTTCCTANAGAACTCCGAATCACGGCGGCATTCCCTGCCCCGGTGTGCCACTTCGCTCGTAGTGCCGGGATCACCGTCCGCCCCGGTCTGCGAGCCTGAAAGGCTCACCCCTATGGATAACCCGGCACTACGAGCGAAGCGAGGTGTGCCGGGACCACCGAAACAAAAGATTGCACTCTGCAAAGAGTGCCCCCTAAATCCACCGAGAAAACGTACGCAAAAAAAATTTCACGGGGTGGGACAATTTGTGGGTAAATCCCCTCCATCCATGCATTACCTTTGCAAAAAAATCAATCTAATACTAACCCAAATGCGCAACACCGTCCACATCCCACGCCCCCGGCGCGAGGTCGTCATGACCTCCGCGTCCTACACCGCGTCATTCCGAATGTGGCGCGGCTTGCCCTTAACACACCGCCAATCATGTCTAATCGAAATCCTCGAGCGGCTGCGGCACTCCGCCGCCCGCTCACCCCGAGTGTTCATCAACGATCCCGAAGA
>WFMA01000223.1 GCA_009177195.1 Bacteroidales bacterium
GCCATGGATGCTGCATTTTTTTAGCTATGGCCGGGGAGGAAAAGAAATGACTCATTTCAGGATGCCACTGATATTCGGTCCGCCCCCCACTGTGTCTGTGACTTCCCATGTATATCCATGGAGANCCNTGTGTCGTTGCGCAGCATCGCNAGCAGNACATTTATAATCTTGAACTTGCAGTNGTNCAGNGCNTTATANTGGTTCACGCNTCTCTNGACAAGTCTGTCATAGTATGGNCNTATAATCGGATTCCCNTTCCTGAGGGCACTCTGTACGCAAGTGGANAGCAATGCATTGGCATTCTTGTCCCTGTATTTGCTTGTGCGCGAGGGCNTGTCGATCGATGTCCCGGATTGCTGCCTGTGTGGGACGACTCCTATATAGCATCCCAACTCTCTTGCATCTTTCATGTCCTTGAAGTTGCGTGTCTTGATAATCAGGCATGCAATGGTGAGGAATCCGACACCCTTGAATGTGTCCAGGATTGTGTAGTTATGGGAAAATTCTTCTGATTCGGCAAGCAGGCACTTGATTTCGTCATCTATCTCCTTGAGGGATTTCCTGATGCTTGTCAGCTGCCTGTCGATTTCATGCTTGGCAGCAGGGGAGGCATCTAGTGTCCCGCTTTTAAGCTGGTTGATCTTGGCAACCTTGTCCTTTGTGAGCATGTCGTGGGCAGCATAAAGAGACTTCAGTTTCTTAAAGTCCTTGCTGTCGAGCTCGTATGGTTTGACGTCCGTGCTGAAATTACGAAGGGCATACTCGGCAATTCTTTTTGAGTCCACTTTGTCGTTCTTCTCACGTACAATACCGCACTTGCGGTGAATGACCAAAGCAGACTCCAGCCACATGAAATACTGCTTCTTTGCAAGGTAGTCGCACAAGGGTATGCTGCATGTCCCCGTGTGTTCTCCACAGAATATCCACGATGACTTGTCCTTGGCCTCGGGCGAACCCTTCAATGTGGCCTTGACAAATTTCTCAAGTGCCTTGAAGCCCTTGACATCATTATTGAACTTGCTGTATGCCAGTTCCATGTAGGTGTCTGCATCACGACGGATAATTGTCGCGTCAAAAGTTTTCTTGGAAAAATCAATCCCGATTGCGATTTTTTTCATAATTTTGCAGTTTAGAAATTTTGATCAACCGATATAACTGTTGCGACTGACACTTTATCTTGGCTCAGAGCCCAACATTCTATCTTGTCTCCAGTTATAAAACCCACCGGATCCGCCACGCAGAATATGCTCGGGGCATTGTGAGATTTTTGGTTTATCCGGTGGGGAGGTTGGTCTCCTTAATACAACAAAGGAAATACCAATCTCAGTTTTCACCACTGAAGAGAAAGGACCTTTTGACCAAAGCATCTTTCACGCTGCAAAGATAAAGTGAGATTTTCAACGAAAGTAAAGACGACCCAATTTTTGAGCGATAAGGGGCTAAAAAAGAAAGCAAATTATAATTTTGCAAGCAAAAACAGACTATGGCACTACACGTATTTTGCAAGCCCGGACAAAACGTCCGCCTAAAAGATGCACTCCTCCAAAAATTTGAAAAACGCCGCTACTCATACGAAACGAGAGAATGGCAAATGGACAGCGATGGAAAAATGCACCTACTCGATAATCGATATCGAGGAAAAGCCCACTTCATAGCAAAAGCCCACAACGGCACCGGAATCCTTTCATTCACGTTTGTTGAGACAGTCGAAATCGTAGAGCGCGGTCAGGAACTCTATTATTTCTTTCACAAAATTCTTCAAGAAACATTGAGACGCAATTTCCACCAATACTTCTATATGATGCAGAATATCCCCACCGACCTCCCCACCCGACCTGAGCTCGACGCC
>WFMA01000053.1 GCA_009177195.1 Bacteroidales bacterium
CGTGATTGGGACGAGCAGTATGGCGACCGCATGATCAAACTCGTATTCATCGGGCAAAACCTCGATCGAGAGGCGCTCACCGCCGCGCTCGACGCTTGCCTCGCCAAATACTAACCCTCGGTCAGCAACTTTATAGCGAAATCAAGAATGGTGTCATGCCCTTCAAGCGCCTGCTGCGGATCCATGTCCACGGCACATCCCGCTGAAGGCTCGACACCATTTTCAGTCGATACCCCTTCGGGATCAAGCATCGAACATGCCGAAAACCTCACTCCCCAGCCGTTTGGCAACTCCGAGTTGTAAGGCATACCGCTCCCGCCTCCGGTGGTCGACCCCACGATCTTCACGCCCGGCAGACACTTCATCACCGACACAAAATTATTGGCGGCGCTGAACGTGCCCCTCGACGCAAGCACAGCCACCGGCTTGCCCCACATTATCCGCCCCTTCTCGGCGGGGTCATAGTAATAGGCGTAAGGCTCTGAAAACGAATCGTGCCCCGGACCCGTCTTGTGCGAGATATACCCGGCGAGCATCCGCTCGGTTATGAAGCGCCTCACGAGCGTTTCCACGTTGGTCAACTCTCCGCCCCCATTGTCGCGCACGTCGATTATCAGCGCCGAGCACACGTTAAGATAGGCAAGCACATGGTCAAGATTTCCCTCGCCGATGGGACTTGCAAAACTATTGTAGCGCACGTAGCCCACGTTTTCAGGCAGAATGGCGTAGTCGATGCCGCCCACCGTGCGGTAATTGAAATTCAGATAATACTCCTCGATGAGCCGCGCGCTGTAGTTCTGGGGATAGTCGCTCCACCACTTGCGGTAGTATGACGTGTTGAACGGAGCTATCAGGTTGGTGTGCCCGTCGCGGAGCTCGTTGAGCATCTCCGCGCAAACGTCAAACAGCTCCTCCTGATTCATGCGGTTGCTCACTTTGGCGGCATAGCGGTCATGCACTTCGTTCCAGTCCACCCCCTTTTCCTTGAAAAAGCAATAGTGCTCGTCGAGGATTGTCCACAGAGCCTCGAAATTCCCTTTTGCGTCATTCTCCCACGAGTCGAGTTTATGACAACCGGCTGCGATTACCGCCGCTACTACCACAATCAATATATGTCGAAATCTCTTCATCGCCACTTTCTTTTAATCAGGTCAATATAAAGCCGATATGATGCGAGCCTCCCGCGAGAGCCCCTTATAGGGATTGAAGCTGAGCCATTCACCCGACACTCCCACCACCACTGCGTTTGTTATCGTGCGCGTGGTTATGTTGTTCACCTTCGTCGACAATATCTCGCCATGATACCCCACCCTCAGGCAGGTCGCTCCGAAATGAATGTCGGCGGTAAGGAGATTGTCAAGATTGAAATAGTTGCCCCACCAGGCGGCATGGGCAAGCCCCTTGTCATTCCCGAGATACACCTCATAGAGCAGTTCTCCGTATTCGGGCGAAAAGAACACTCCCGTCAGCGGCAGTGTCGGCTGATAGCGCAGCGTCACCGGCATGCGCCCCACCTTCACGCGCCATGCGGCATATCCCGTGGCGTTAAGCGTCAGCGCCGCCTCGATTGCTACAGGGTTATTCCCGTTGCGCGGAGCATACAACGCCCCTATGTTGAGNGCGGCGCTCCCTCCGGCGCCNACCGTTATATTGTGCGGAAGCCGCCATCTGTAAGCCGCTCCCCATGAAAAATTNCCTTTCAGATGCCACATTTCGGCGTTCTTCACTTCATTCTCCACGCNGTCAAATCTCACTCCCGCCGTGAGCCTCATCACCAGCCTGTCGGGATTCTGCTTCATCGCCTGCATTCGTTCATATTGCAGCGCCGTTCCCCAGCCCGAATACTTCAGCGGAGTCAGATAAGTGTTTGCTATCGAGGAGCCCCCGGCTTCAATNGTGTAAGCCGCCGTCACCGGACGCAACGGTTTCGCCTCCTCCTGAGCCNTCGNCGTGGTCANCNCGGCGGCTATCCACGTAAGCCCTATTGCCAATATCGCTCTCGTCAACATGGTGTCAGAATATTCGTTGCTGCCCGTTGATTTCATCGCGCACTTCGTCGTCCGAGCGGTCGGGCTCCATCTCCGTCTCGGCGTCGGTCTCGTCGGCTATATCAGCCGCCGGCGCCTCCTCTTCAGGCATCGGCTTAGGCTCGATCTCCACCACGCTCGCCATATTGAAAGTCGTGAGGCGCTTCCCTTTAGCCTTGAAGCTCTTCACGCCGATAAACTCCTCCGCGTCGATAACCGCNCTGCCTCTGAAAGCGTCCTCGCCGCCAAATGTCACCTCCANGCGGCATCCCGGAGTGTCGCTCAGCAGAATCAGTTCCGACTTCTCGTTGTCGCCTAAAAAGCGGGTGCGCTTGTTGGTGGGCTCGAATGCGAAACGCTTCACGTAGGGATACCCCTGGTCGGCGTCGTTCAGCACCGCCGTCCACACGTGTCCCGGGCGGAACTTCTCGATGCGCAGTATATTGTCCTCATAGTGGTTGCCGGCGTCGAAGCTCGACATATAGTATTCACCCGATTTCAATATCACCAGTATCTGGTCCGATCCGTGGAACTCGCCGAGATATTCGCCGCGCTTGTCATAGTTGAGACGCAGAACGTCGGGGTCAAACCACACTTCCCTGCCTCCCAGTGTCGACGCGCCGCGCTCCTTCAGCGAGAAGCGATGCACTTCGTTCTTGGTCACGATATTCCCTTGCGCGCCCTTCCCCTTGATGGCGAGTTCGGCGAAATCCACGTCAAACTGCATTGTTTTCAGTCTCAGCTTCGGCTTGAGGGTCACCTTCACCACCTCAGCCTCGCCGTTGGAGTTTGCCGAGAACCATGCTACTTTCGACCCGGGCAGTCCCTGCGTGAGGTCATACTCCTTGTCGCGCGTCACTCCCGTCACGGCAAATCGCTTCATGAAATAGATGCCCCCCTTGCCGTTCTGGTAGATCACGTTATAGATCGTGCGGTTGTCATTGCGCTTGAACAGATTGATGTAGAGCACGTTTTTGCCCACAAACATCTTGTCCTGCACCTTCACAACCTTATATTTTCCATCCTTGTAGAAGATTATCACGTCGTCGAGGTCCGAGCAGTTGCAAACGAACTCGTCCTTCTTCAGCGCGGTCCCGATGAATCCCTCCTCGCGGTTTATGTAAAGGCGCTCGTTAGCCTCGGCTACCTTCGCCGCCTCGATATTGTCGAAACTGCGCAGCACGGTGCGTCGCGGATAAGCCGCGCCATACTTCTCCTTGAGCCCCTTGAACCATTCTATCGTGAACAGCGTGATGTGGGCGAGATGGTCGTCGATTTTCGCTATCCGCTCCTTGTAGTTGGCGATGATGCGGTCAGCCTCCTCGCTGTTGAATTTCAGGATGCGCTTCATCCTTATCTCCATCAGCTTCATCAGGTCGTCGCGCGTCACCTCGCGCCACAGCGAGTCCTTGAACGGCTCCAGGCGCTTGTCGATATGGTCGAGCACCTCGTCCATCGACTCTCCCTGCTCGAATTCCTTGTCCTTATAGATGCGCTCCTCGATGAATATGCGTTCCAGCGAGGCGAAATGCAGCGACTCCTCTATCTCGCCGCGCTGAATCTCCAGCTCCCTTCTCAGCAGGTCGCGCGTGAGGTCCACACTGTGACGCAGCACGTCGCTCACCCCTAAGAACTGAGGCTTGTTGTCAGATATTACGCAGCAGTTGGGCGACACGCTCAACTCGCAGTCAGTGAAGGCATAAAGCGCGTCGATAGCCTTGTCCGAGGAAGTTCCCGGCAACAGGTGTACCAATATCAGCGCCGTCGACGATGTCATGTCCTCCACCTTTCTCACCTTTATCTTTCCCTTCTCGGCAGCCTTCTGAATCGAGTCGCTCAGCGAGCCGGTGTTCTTTCCGTAGGGTATCTCGGTGATGGCGAGAGTCTTGTTGTCGACCTTCTCGATCTTGGCGCGTATCTTCACCGAGCCGCCGCGCTCACCGTCGTTATACTTCGTCACGTCCAGAAATCCACCTGTCGGGAAATCGGGATAGAGCTCAAACGGCTCGTCGCTCAGATAAGCGATGGCGGCATCGATTATCTCATTGAAATTATGGGGCAGAATCTTAGATGACAAGCCCACGGCGATACCCTCCACACCCTGGGCGAGAAGCAGCGGAAACTTCACCGGCAGCGTCACCGGCTCAGGCTTCCTCCCGTCGTAGGACATCGTCCATTCCGTCGTCTTCGGGTTAAACAGCACGTCGAGGGCAAACGGCGACAACCGCGCCTCGATATAACGTCCCGCAGCTGCCGAAGCTCCAGTCAGGATATTTCCCCAGTTACCCTGCGTCTCCACAAGCAGCT
>WFMA01000087.1 GCA_009177195.1 Bacteroidales bacterium
GTAATTGAGGTTCAAGTCCATAGGGTTTACAAAGTCTTTGCTTGTGGGGGAGATTTTCACTACCTGCCCGCCTAAACGGTTGACAAGCGGCGCATACTCGGCTTCGGGGTCACATATCAGAATACAGTCCTTTTTGTCTGCCACAAGGAATACGTTTGTGATCTCACGCTTGGCAGAAAAGCTCTTGCCGCTTCCCGGCGTTCCCAAAATCAAGCCGTTAGGGTTTTTGAGCTTCTTGCGGTCTGCAAGTATCATGTTGCTTGAAAGTGCGTTCAAGCCGTAGTAGAGGGCTTCCCCGTTCTGGAAAAGCTCCTGCGTGGTAAACGGCACGAAAATAGCCGTGCTGCTTGTNGTAAGCCCCCGCTGTATGGGAATTTCATTCAGTCCCAAAGGCAGGGACGACATAAGCCCGGCTTCCTGCTGATAGTCAAGGCGCACAAGGGAGCAGTTGGCTTTCTGCGCCACGCCCGCCGTCTGGAATATCTGGTTGTCAAGCTGCTGTCTGTTGTCCGCAAGGTTTACCACAAGGAAAGTCAGTAAAAACATTCTCTCGTTGCGGCTCTGCAAGTCCCGTAACAGGTCTTTAGCGTCCCCGCCGTAGGTGGCAAGGTCGGACGGTATGATGTCCATATCGTAGCCGCTGCGTACCGCCTTTTTCTGCTCGGCTATCTTCATTGCGTCAAGGTCTGTGATCTTCCTCTTTACCGTCTTTATGGCTTCGCTCTGGTCGATACTGCGGATATGCAGGTTGACTAACAAATGCCCGTCCACGTTCAAGAGGTCGGCAAGCAGGCGGTCATTGAGTTCCGGCGCAAGTATCTGTAAGAACGATACCGCCCCGGTCTTGTCCCCCATGNNAAACATACGCCCGTTTTTGAAAGCGAATGAGGACGGGGCGATAAAGTCCTTTGTGGAAAGCCCGGACGGTACAAGCCATTTCCAGTTGAACAGGAAACGCCTGTCCCCGTCCGGGTGGAAAATGCCGTGCAGCACTTCAAGGCGTTCTTTCCCGTCAAGCGGCTTGTTCGCCGCCCCTAAGACTTTNAAGTGGTTCAATATGTCCGTTTCCAGTCTGGAGAGCCTTGACTTTGCGTTTTTAAGGCTGTCGGCTTCCAGTGTGAACGTAAGGTATTTCTTCTTGATAAGCCCGTTGTTGCCCTTTGCAAGCTGATTTTGGAGCATGGCGGCGTATTCCTCCCGCACATCATCAAAACCGTCCTGCTGCGGCGGTATGGAGATACTTTTTGCAAAGTCCCCCTCCCCGGCGACACGGTTTATGAAAGTGAGCTGCAAGCCTACGGAGCTGTCAAGTGAGTTGTAGAAGTCGCAGAGGGCTTCAAAGGTGGCTGTCTTGTCGTCCGGCTGTGCAAGCTGATAGTTAATGTCGGAAAATTCAATGCTCTTGGAAAAGAGGTTGTCCTTTACCCGGCATATCCCGTCCGGGTACATGGTTTCATAGGGAATGGTCTGCTGTGCGGTGTGCTTTTTCCCGTCCCCCCTTGCCTGCCGCATGAGGGCGGCTATCTCCTTTTTTTCTGCCCGTGTGAGCTTGATCTTTTCTTTTGGCTTCTGTTNTTGCGGTCTGTCTTTGATAGCTTTTTTTGACAATGGCTGTTACCTCCTTGTTAAGTTTNTGCTGTTTNTNTAAGACGGCGTAATAGTTTTCCGTCTGGTAGGGTCTTTCCTTTGGCGTGAGGAAAAACACTTTGATGATGTTGCCTAAAATGGTTTCAAGCGGCTGTCCGTGCTTCTCATACATGGCAAGCATGAAAAANGGGAGCATGACAAGAACCATGATAAAAGTCGCTGCGGTCTGCGGTACGCTGTCCTTGATAAGAAAGAAAAGCGGAACGCCCACAACCGCCGCTGCGCCAAAACACACAAGCTGCCGCTTGGTAAGGTTCAGCGCAACNTTGCTCTTTACTTTTGTAAGGTCTTTGGGTACTGTGACGTATGCCATATAAAACCTCCTTTCTTGGCATGGGAAAAGCTCGTCCGGGGCTTAATGTGCGTGGAAAATGCTCTTTGCAAGGCTTCCCGTCTTGAACAGGGAAAAGCAGAGTATCACGGTGTAGGCGGCTACGCTGAAAATGGCACTGTGCAGGTTTGCCGCTATTGTCATCTGGTTTACAAGCACGGCGTAGATACCCACGCATACCATGATAAAAAAGCCCTGTACGCCCAATGCGAACAAGCCTTTTAAGTAGTTGTTGCCAATGCTTCCCCATTCCCGGTTCGTCATGGTCGCAAAGGGGATAGGCGCAACGGAACAGGTCAAGTATATCTCTATCATTCTGCCGTAAAGGATAACCGTTATCAGCACGGACATGATCTTCATGCACATACTAACGGCGGCGGTTTCCATTACAAGCAAAAGAAGTTCGGGGACTTCCATTGTTTCTAAGGTGGCGGTCATGGCGGCAAGGGTGCTGTCAATGTCAATGGCGGCGTTGGTGTTTATCACGCCCGCCGCATTGCTTACTAAATGCTGCCCCACGTCAAAGACTGCCATAGTAATGTCAAAGACGTGGGTAACAAGGTAGACGGCTACCCACGCCTTGAATACATACTTAAAAAACATGAACGTGTCTATATCATGCAGGCTGTTCTTGTCCGTTATCATGCCGATAAGCTCCACGCATAGGACATAAGTAATGACAATCCCCGCAATGGGGAGAATGACGGTCTGTGAAAGGCTCTGTACCATGCTGAATATGCCGCCGTTCCAACCCTGCGGGGTCTGCCCTACCTGTGTTGCTATCGTGCCTACTTTGTCGTTCACGTCCCCGAACATATTTGANANGTTNCCGTTAATNGCACCGATCAANANTTCCTTTAGCCATTCGTTTATGGCTTCAAATATGCTCTNCATAGGCGGCTACCTCCCGGAATATTAAAACAAGCCGGAAAGCAGCGGGATTAAGGTCGTGCCGATCAGCGCAACGCCGCCGCCTGCCATAAGCTGTTTCATGCCCTGTGACTTTGCGCCGGGGTTGTCGTTGCCGTAGCCCTCTAAGAGATTGATAACGCCCCATACGCCCAATCCTGCGCCCAATGCGATAACAAGTGTCTGTAATACGCCTACTGCTGATTGAAAAAATGCCATAATGTCCTCACTTTCTGCCGTCTGGCGGCTCTGAAAAATATATTTTATTGGTTTTTGGGTATGAAAAAAGCCGCCTGTGTCGGCGGCTGTCCCCACGCTGCGTAANTGCTGCGGCGTAGCGGTATTCAGTTGTAATTGGATAGTGCGCTCTCTGGTGGGCGCACGAACCATGTACCCGGTATTTATGATCTTGATGATAGATACCTCCTTTAAGGCTTTATGCCCTTATGAATGAAAGAAAGAGGGGTGCGGTTTTCGCCGTAATCGTCCGGCGTTGTGGGAATGTGTATAACTGGCTTGCCTTTTTGCGTTGTGGGTAACGCTGTTTGCAGGACGTGGGAAAGCCGCACTTTAGCTTTTCCATGTGCTGTGAATGGCGTTATCCATGACGCAATAGCCTGTTATGCACATTTCCATGACGCACCTTTGCCCTGCGCCCTTATAAGTCCTCCCCGTCAAGCTCGTAGAGGTCAAAGGGTTCGTCCGGCTTTACTGCTTCCGGGCGGCGTTTTAGGTATTTCTCAATGTCAAACTCATTCTTCTTGTCAAAGTCGGAGAGGAATTTATATCTTGGGTGTTTNGTAATGTCGAATTTATCACTGAAAAAGGGACGTGCGCCCCTTACCTGCAAGATACATTTGCCGCCGTCCATGACGGATATTTCATCTTGGCTCATAAGCTCCTTGCCTAATTTCTGGTAGTTCAGCCCGTAGGTCTTTTCCCGTCCCCGGTTCTCGGAAGTGTTGTATAAATCTATGGTTTCTTTCCCCAAAAGCTCCGACATTTCCTTTAGCGTTGTTTTCTCCTTGCCGCCTAAGAAAAGGGTCGTGTCGCAGTTCCCGACAATCGTGTCGGCGTTGTCCTTGTAAATGGCTTTTAACTGGCTCTGCGCCTGCAAGATAAGGCAGGCTGATATTTCCCTGCTCCGTATGGTCGCAATGAGCTTTTCCAGTTTCGGTATCTGCCCGATATTTGCCACCTCGTCAAGCAGGCAGCGGACGTGTACGGGAAGCCTGCCGCCGTACACATCATCTGCCTTGTCGCATAAGAGGTTGAAAAGCTGCGTGTACATCATGGCGACAATGAAATTGAAAGTGTCGTCCGTGTCGGAGATAATGACAAAGAGGGCGGTTTTCCTGTCCCCCAACGTGTCAAGCTCCAAATCGTCCGTTTCCATAAGCTCCCNNAGTTCCCGTATGTCAAAGGGTGCTAACCGTGCGCCGCAGGAGATCAAG
>WFMA01000124.1 GCA_009177195.1 Bacteroidales bacterium
CGTCCAGCCTTGCCGAATTCTCTTGTGAGCAGATGAAGCGGCCATTCCCGCAGTTCGGCGCCGGTGTGTATGCCGAGCGAGTGCATCTTCTGGGCGGTCTTAGGACCTACTCCCCAGAAGTATTCGATTGGAATCTTGGCTATGAATTCAAGAGCTTTTGAGGGATGGATGGTACACAGTCCGTCGGGCTTGCGGTAGTCCGATGCGATTTTGGCGAGGAACTTGTTGTAGGAGACACCTGCCGAGGCTACAAGATTGAGCCGCTCCCTTATTTTCGCCTTTATCTCCTTGGCGATGTCGACGGCAAGGGGTATTCCGGGCTTATTTTCGGTAACATCGAGAAAGGCTTCGTCGAGCGAAATTGGCTCGATGATGTCGGTGTACTCATGGAAGATGGCGTGAATCTGTTGCGACACCTCTTTGTAGTGGCTCATTCTACCTCTCACGAATATCAGATCGGGGCACAGGCGCTTTGCTTTCTGTGACGACATTGCCGACTTCACGCCAAACCGGCGCGCTTCGTAGCTTGACGCAGCCACGACACCGCGGGCGTCGGCATGTCCCACCGCCACGGGTTTTCCCCTCAATTCGGGATTGTCGCGCTGCTCGACCGAGGCATAGAAAGCGTCCATGTCGATGTGTATGATTTTCCGTTGGTCCATCTTAGTGCAAATTTACTCGTTTTTGACGATGTGGGGGAGGGCGAAAATGTTAAATGGCATTATTTTAGATTTTTTGAGAAAAGTTTTAGGCTGTTTCTGTGGGAGTTTTGAGGAAAAAACTTAAATTTGCGAAAAATTATAGGAAATTGGGGATGGTATTGTGCCATATCAATCTATTATAATTTGGAAAGTGGCATAAAACTTGTATACCTTAGTTTAATAAAAGGTTTATTAAGAGTCAACAATTAATTATTTAAAGCTTTAAAATTTTATTAACGCCGCGAGGCAGTAACTAACAGCACTAAATTTAATTCAGGTAATCATGGACAGCAGCGAAGAAAAGAAACCGAGACGTCCCCGCATCGGGGAGAACCGTATTGCCGCGTCTTCATCGGGCGACGGCTTGTTTAATAATGCAGATCGTCAGGCAGGCGCAGGCGACTCAGCGTCGTCGGCATCCGATGCTCCCCGCCGGGAGTATTCAGGCTATGACCGCCCCTATCAGCCCCGCCCCTACGTTCAGCGAGGCTATAACAACGGACGCGGTTACAACAATCAGCAGGGAGGCTACAACAATAACCGTCAGCAAGGCGGATATAACCGTTACAATAATCAGCAGGGTGGCTATCAGCCCCGCCAGTATCAGCAGTCACAGCCGGTAGAGGGAGCTGAAAACAGTGCGGCTGAATCGGCTTCGACCGAAAATGCTCAGTCAACGGGCTATAATCAGCAGGGCGGCTACAACAATAACCGTCAGCAGGGCTATAACCGTTACAACAACAATCGTCAGCAGGGCGGCTACAACAATAACCGTCAGCAGGGCGGCTACAATAACAATCGTCAGCAAGGCGGCTACAACAATAACCGTCAGGGCGGTTACAACAACAATCGTCAGCAGGGCGGCTACAACAATAACCGTCAGGGCGGCTACAACAATAACCGTCAGCAGGGCGGGTATAACAACAATCGCCAGCAGGGCGGATATGGCTACAACCAGCAGGGCGGCTACAACAACAATCGCCAGCAGGGCGGTTACAACAACCGTCAGCAGGGTGGCGGACAGCGACCCTATAACAACCGTCAGCAGGGTAACCGTCAGCAGGGATTCCAGCGCCCCGGCAAGAGTTTTGTTCCGCGTCCCAAGCGCATCGAGTATGAGATGCCTATACCCGATCCCAATGAGCAGATACGCTTGAACAAGTTCATGGCTAATGCCGGAATCTGCTCGCGCCGTGAGGCCGACGAGTTCATCTCGCAGGGTCTTGTGAAGGTTAACGGCGAAGTTGTGACCGAACTCGGAACCAAGATTTCCCACAGCGATGTTGTGGAATATGATGAAAAGGTTGTGACACTGGAAAGCAAGTGCTACATCCTTCTTAACAAGCCGAAGGATTGCGTGACCACCAGCGACGACCCCAACGGCAGAACCACAGTGATGGATCTTGTCAAGGGAGCATGCAACGAACGCATTTATCCCGTGGGACGTCTTGACCGTAACACCACCGGAGTGCTTCTTCTCACCAACGATGGCGATCTCGCTTCGAAGCTCACCCATCCTAAGTATGTGAAGAAAAAAATCTATCACGTGTGGACCGACAAGGATATCTCGGAAGATGACATGCAGGCTATCGCCGACGGTATCGAGCTTGAGGACGGACCCATCCATGCCGACGCTATCAGCTATGCCACCGAGACCGACCGCAATCAGGCTGGTATCGAAATCCACTCCGGACGGAACCGCATAGTGCGTCGCATATTCGAGAGCCTCGGATATCACGTTACTAAACTTGACCGAGTTTATTTTGCAGGACTCACCAAGAAGAATCTGCCCCGCGGCAGATGGCGCTACCTCACTCAGGAGGAGGTCAACTTCTTGAAGATGGGTTCATTTGAATAAAAGAAAAAATAATATCAGAAATGAAACGTACTAAGATAAAAGACCTGTTCACCTCTCCCGAGCTTCTTGGAAAAGAAGTGTGTGTGATGGGATGGGTGCGTACACGACGCGGCAACAAGCACGTTCAGTTTGTTGCCCTGAACGACGGCTCGTCGGTGAAAAACGTGCAGATCGTTTTTGACCTCGCCAAGTTCTCGGAAGAAGAGTTGAAGTCGATCACCACCGGCTCGTCGCTTAAAGTCGACGGCATTCTCGTGGAGTCGATGGGCAAGGGGCAGTCAGTCGAAGTACAGGCTGAAAAGCTTGAGATTTTCGGCACCGCCGACCCCAACCTGTATCCCTTGCAGAAGAAAGGGCATACCCTCGAATTCCTTCGCGAAAAGGCTCATCTTCGTCCTCGCACCAATACTTTCGGCGCCATTCTTCGAGTGCGCAGCGCTCTTGCATTCGCCATCCACAAGTTTTTCCAGGAGAGAGGCTATTTTTATCTGAACACTCCGCTCATCACCGCGAGCGACTGTGAAGGAGCCGGCGCGATGTTCCAGGTGACCACGCTCGACCTTAACAACCTTCCGAAGATGGAGGATGGAAAAGTCGATTTTTCAGCCGATTTCTTTGGCAAGCCCACCGCGCTCACCGTGTCGGGGCAGCTTGAAGGCGAGCTTGGCGCGACTGCGCTCGGAGCCATCTACACGTTCGGTCCCACTTTCCGTGCCGAGAACTCTAACACTCCGCGCCACTTGTCGGAATTCTGGATGATAGAGCCTGAGGTGGCTTTCTTCGACATCACCGATAACATGGACCTCGCCGAGGACTTTATCAAATACTGTATTCGTTACGCGCTCGACAACTGCGCCGACGATATCGCTTTCCTCGCCGAGCACTATGATCCTGAACTTGTTGACCGCTTGAAATTTGTTGTCGACAACGAGTTTGTGAGACTCACTTATACCGAGGGTGTCAAAATCCTTGAGGAGTCGGGACACAAGTTTGAATTCNCCGNNTACTGGGGCGCNGNTNTNCAGAGCGAGCATGAGCGCTTCCTCGTCGAGGAGCATTTCAAGAAGCCGGTGATCCTGACCGACTATCCGAAGGAGATCAAGGCATTCTACATGAAGCTTAACGAGGATGGCAAGACCGTGCGCGCGATGGACGTGCTCTTCCCGAAAATCGGAGAAATCATCGGTGGATCGGAACGCGAAGAGAATTTCGAGAAGCTTGAAGGTCGCATCAATGAGCTCGGCATCCCGATGAAGGACATGTGGTGGTATCTTGACACGCGCCGTTTCGGCACGGTGCCTCACGCAGGTTTCGGACTCGGATTTGAGCGCCTTGTGCTTTTTGTGACCGGCATGACCAATATCCGCGACGTGATACCCTTCCCTCGTACTCCCAACAACGCTGAGTTCTAACGCTTGAAAGCGTAACCCCGATATCGAGCAAGGNCCGGACNGNTTTATACAGCCGTCCGGACCNTGACGTTTTTANATAAGTTNGCGCGGTCAACAATAAAANGACGAATTTGGAGTNAAAACAATATAATTATATCCTCTAAAATGACGATCAAGCATTATTACATAGCGTTGGCGCTCGTTATCGGAAGCGTTTCGCAACTTGCGGCTCAAAGTAAGAATGAATTCAACCCGGTGGAGACCGGAGTAACCTCGTTGTCAATAGCGCCCGACGCGCGCGGAGCGTCGATGGGCGATCTCGGAGCGGCTACCGACCCCGACGTGAATTCGCAGTTCTGGAATCCGTCGAAATATGCGTTTGCCTACAGCGGCGGCGGTGTTTCGCTCAGCTACACCCCGTGGCTTCGCAAAATAGTGAACGATATCTTCCTCGCCAATCTTTCGGGATATTGGAAGCTGGGGCAGGATGACAACCAGGCGGTGAGCGCGTCGCTGCGCTACTTCTCGCTTGGCGAGGTGAATACTTCAAGCGATTTCGGAGGGCAGACGATTAACCCCTACGAAATGTCGGTGGATGTGGGATACTCGCGCAAACTTTCGGAAAAATTCTCAATGGGCGTCGTGCTCCGTTACATATATTCGGCGTTGGGCTTCTCACCGTCCAATTCNGGCGATCAGATGTCGGGCGCGTCGGCGTTCTCAGCCGACCTTTCGGGTTACTATACCACCTATCCCATTGTGGGCAGGAACGAATGCCAGTGGTCNTGGGGCTGGGATATTTCCAATATCGGCTCGAAAGTGAGCTACAATGACGGGGAAAGCCCTGCGTTCCTGCCGACCAATTTGCGTCTCGGCACCACTTTTATGTTCCCCCTCGCCGATTATCATAATCTTGCCCTTTCGCTNGACGTGAACAAGTTGCTCGTGCCCACCAAGCCACGTCAAAGCGACTATGCCGACACTCCCGAGGGGCAGCAAGAGTATCTTGACGCTGAGGAGGAGTGGGAAAACATGTCGCCCATCACCGGTATTTTCAAGTCGTTCAGCGACGCCCCCGGCGGTTTCAAGGAGGAACTGCGTGAAATAACCTGGTCGCTTGGCGCGGAATATAGCTACAATCAGCAATTCTTCCTGCGCGCGGGCTATTATTATGAGAACGAATTCAAGGGCGGACGCAAGTATTTCGCTCTCGGAGCGGGATTCTCGCTCAATGTGCTCCGTCTTGACGCATCCTATATGATGGCTGCAGCTCAGACATCTCCTCTTGACCAGACGCTTAGATTCACCCTGTCGTTTGACATGGATGGAATTAAGGAAATGTTTGGGCGCCGATAAATCTTTATCGTCGGCGACGGTGTTATTAAAGAGGATATAAAAGTATCAGAATTATGGATATTACATCGATAAGAGTCGGCAACGGATTTGATGTTCACCGACTGGTTGAGAAGCGTGAATTGTGGCTTGGCGGAGTTAAGGTGCCTTATCATCTTGGACTTCTCGGTCACAGCGACGCCGACGTGGCGCTTCATGCACTGAGCGACGCTCTTCTCGGCGCCGCCGCTTTGCGCGACATCGGCTACCACTTTCCCGACACTGATCCGCGTTTCAAGGGCGTGGACTCGCGAGTTCTGCTGCGTAGAGTTAGAGAGATTCTTGAAGAGAACGGATATAAACCGGGCAATGTGGACCTCACTATCATGGCTCAGGCGCCTAAATTGCTGGAGCATATTCCGGCGATGAGGGAGCGCATAGCAGCTGACCTCATGCTTGACCTCGATGCGGTTTCGGTTAAAGCCACCACTACTGAAAAACTCGGTTTCACCGGAAGGGGAGAGGGGATTGCCGCTTTTGCCACCGCTCTTATTTATAAGGTGGGGAAATGACGGCGAGGCGTGTGATTTCCTTGCTGTCGGTATTGCTGCCGGCTGTGTGGGCGAGCGCGCAGACGGCGCAGCTGCTGAAATATGCCGACTTTGAAAACTGGGTCACGAGAAACATTAAGGAGTCGAAAGTCATCGGCGGCAAAACGCGCCAGGTTTATGAGATAGCTCCTGAAGCCGTCATCGATAAGGCTGAACCTTATCGCAACATGGGAGGCTCGCCGTGGGCGACATCCAATGTCTATGCCGATGTTATGGGGGTGGTTAAAGCGAGCAACACAGTCTATCCC
>WFMA01000211.1 GCA_009177195.1 Bacteroidales bacterium
TAGCAGCCCTTTGAGAGCCATCTAATTAAAGGAATGCAGAAATTCGCTATATAGAAGTCTCTCATCTTCTTTTGAACTCCGTTCAGTTTTTCATAAGGACTATGTGGATTAATACTATCAGTGTATAGAACTGCAATCTTCTTTATCTCTTCTTCACTCATTGTTTTTCTCCTTTCTTTATTTCAGCCGACTCGAAAAAGTCCTTGCCGAAAAGCGTGGTGATAGCATCTTGCGCTCCTTTGAGATACCTTGCATGATAATCACCACACGTTTCTTTATTATACATCACTTGATTATAAAGGCGTTTTATCGCTTCTCTCTGTTCCTCGGTCAGCGANNANGGGTTNATGATCGGATT
Source organism: Bacteroidales bacterium (assembly GCA_009177195.1). Classification (GTDB taxonomy): domain Bacteria; phylum Bacteroidota; class Bacteroidia; order Bacteroidales; family Muribaculaceae; genus Muribaculum. The sequence goes on from WFMA01000211.1 coordinate 359, forward strand.
ATTNGTCATATCTTTCTCTTAAATGGGTTATGTACTCTTCAAATTCTTCTTCGGTCATATCNCNCTGCTCCNTAAATTCTTTTGGGTGACAGAATGGNCAATNATGGTANTCCGTAGGTATATATGGATTGCCGTTATCGTCGCAATGGTCAAGGTCATATAGCCTACCGTCAATGCAACGAGCATCAGGATAGGATGCACCGAAAAACGGAAATTCGGGGCATTGGTTGTGAGTTGTTATCTCGGTCATTTTTCTTAGTTTTTAGAGTGATAGTATTTCTGCTCGATCGTCCAGCATAAGAGCTGATAAAGAGCGTCTATGAGTTCGGGGGCAACTACGCGAGTATCCATCAAACGAATCTTTCCACCAAAGTAGAAAACCACCCAAGCACCTTTCTTTGCAATCATAGCCAGGTCGGAACCTTCTATCTCTTTCGGCAGGATTGCGAGAATATCTGTGAGGGTGAAGATTGGTTTAGGGTTTGGGCGTTTGATTATTCCTCTTACACCCACGCCTATTTTCATCGTCATATCACATTTGCTTGCCAGCTTCGGGTCAACGCCAAGCTCAATAAGTTTGGCAGATTCTTCTATTGTTAATTCAGTTTTCATATTTTTACCTCTTTTTCAATCACTTTTATACATTGCCTAATAGTAGTTGACCTTAACGTCAAAGCTGCTTTTATTATGTCGTCCTCAGTCTTTAATTTATCATCCTCGCATTTACAGACTTCTTTATAGAGCATTTCTTTTACTTTCATAAGTTGCAATCTTATAGTAGCTATCGAAGAATCATCTTGATTACAATATATGCTATTTTCTTTGCTCATTTCTCGCCCTCCTTTCGCTCGTCATTTTTTTTGAGGTAAAACCCATAATATAATGTAAGCCACAAAGCCCACGCTTCTATCAGAATCAATAGAAGCCTATATGCTCCTAAAATCATTTGAGGTGTCATTTCTCACCCTCCTTTCGTTGGTGAAATGCTTCAAGGGTCTTGCGGACTTCCTCGGCGGCTTCCTTCGCATCTGACTCGGTGCGGAAGTAAAGTCCTGCTCTGTAACGCCTATCATCAACTCTATCATACTCCTCTCTTCCGCGATGAACTTGAAAATCAAAAGGGTTCATCCACCAATAATCCTCTCCGTCTTCCGCTCTCCACCGCTTAGGCTTTCTCTCTTCACTCCAGATTTGCCATGCTTTGGCAGGTTCAAGCGGATATTTCTCGTAGAGGGCGCGGGAGGGGTAAAGCATCACAGACCCGTCAGGCTCATGTCCGCTTGGTGGTAAAATAACCCATTCGTCATTGTCATTTTTGAGTTCTATGGGATGGTCGGAATCTTTGTCTATATCATTGAGCCTACACATTCCGAGATAAGGCGAGTAGAATAAAGCTCCCACCCTATCTTTCAGCAACTCACAGAGGTTCAATTCTTTTTCTTTGTCCGCTTCGCTACCAAAGCGACTATCGTCGATGACTTCCATATCGTTCTTTTCTTCGGTGTAGAGTCTTAATACACTTTCATCAGTAAAGAAATTATCTGTACCATCTTTACTAAGTTCATAAAATATATTGCTAAATTTTTCTTTATGACTTACTACTTCAAATATTCCTGGAATATCCATGTGTTCAACCTTATCACCTTTCTTGAATTTAAGTGTACTTATTTCTTCGGTATAAGGTTCAAGGTCAGATTCCTTTCTGACAAAACTGCCATCAGCTTCTTCAAAGTTAGCGTACCAATAATTGTATCTGGAATTGTAGAAAAGAGTATCTATTGTAAGGACTTTATCTACATCTTTGACTATAACCTTTTGTCCCTTGCTAAACTTCGGCTTCGCTTGCTCCTCTTTTCCACTGTTTGCAGGATTGGAAGAGTCTGGAGTGTTAGGCAGGCACTTGTCTTTTGTAAAGAGTTCTTCAAGCATTGCTATCCTTGCTCCAAGACTTATTCTATCTACTGTGCCCTTTGCATAGATAGCGTGCTCTTTAGAAAGGCTTGAATACCACTTTTGGACTTCCCTTCTCTCCACCATCAGCATTTCCTCTGGCTCGGTATCGGAGGTGAGGTTGTGAATGCCGAATAAATCATCATAAAGGATTTCCTCAGTTTCAAAACATATAGATCTATTCCATCCCGAATATCGTTCTTTGATTTTATCTCTCACCTCTTTAGGCAAGCTCGCCCATGCGAGGTTTTGTTGTTCTGTTGTCATAGCGGGGATGTTTTTGATTTTGCAGCGTCAGGCTGCTTGTTTTGAGTGATGTTTGTTGAGATCGGAATCACGGATTCCGGAGCATAGGGCTTCGCACAGTTTGCGGGCGATGGTCACTTCTACGGCATTGCCGATGAATTTCTTTTGCTCGGCTTGTGTTCCGATGAGGACGTAATCTTTCGGGAAGCCCATGATTAGTTTAAGCTCGTCGATTGCCAGCATTCGCATCGTGATATCGACAATCCCATACAGAGCCATGAATTCCTTTATCTTTACCGTCATGGGGCTGTCGCTTTCAAATATCCTTATGGCAACGTCTCCGGCTTCAGTGGCGATGAGATAAGGTGGGCGCTTATCCATTCGCGCGATGAGGGTAAAACATGGGTCTTCGATTGAGGAGCCAGCCGAGCCAAATTGAGGGTTCATAAGATATCTTTTGGCTGTGACGAGCTTCTGCTTGGGGTTGGTCAGGACGGCGGGATTGGGTCGCTCGACGCTTGAAAGCTGACCGCCGCCGGAATATTCGTTGGCGATGAAGCGGCATGAGACCATCGAGAGCTTGTCTTTTGTAGTGAGCGTGGGAGCGGGTCGGTCGACGGGAAGGTTGTAGCCGTTGCCGTAGTGAGCCGAAATGAACACGTGGTGGTCTCTTGCCGTGACGGTTCCCGCCGGTCCGCCGAGGGGGATGTTCTTGCTTGCGGGGTGTCCGCTGTATTGCTTGGAGAGGAAGGAGACTTTTGCGAGAGCCAGACGATTTTGACACGCCACTGTGGGGCATGGGTCGTCGAGGGATGGAGGGCAGTATTTGCCGGTCTTTTGGTTGACGGAGTTGTATTTTATCATGAAGGCTTCTTTGCCGCCTGCCACGAACTTGACAAGCCCGGCATAGATTCGTTCAAGGGTCTTTTCCGAGAGGGGTTTCTTGCGGTTGAAGATGCTCTCTCCTTCATCGTCCAAGTCGAGGACTTCGCGGACAGGGCGCCAATTCTCTATATCATCGAAAAGCCTCTTGTCTCCGCCTTTGCAGTGGGTGGCTTCGGGAA